>JBOHWJ010000219.1:0-6298 GCA_050736495.1 Binataceae bacterium (SeqCode)
TCCTTGAGTGATGCATCGTTGAGAGCAAAATCTCGTTCCTTCTCATCGTTGATCTCATTGCGAAGCTCGCTCTCCTCGTCGGCGTCGGCTTTGTACGCGCGTTCCACCGCGTTGGCAACTTGCTGAACCTCCTTTTGCAGCCCTCTGCGAGCTGTAGAGAGTTCGGCCTTGAGCTCGGCAAGCTTTGGGTATTCAGGATTGAACGCGGCCGACAGGTCGGCATACTGCGCTTGGAGCTGTTGGACCTGCGGCTTGAGCGCCGCAATTACAGGATTACTGATTACCTGCGGGAGCGATTCGTAGTTGCCGGCGCGGACTAACTGCACTTGCGCCTGGGCGGATATCCTTTTGGTTTCAACCTCGGTCAGCGCCTTGCTTAGATTCTCCATCCGTCTCTCGGCGACTTTGTTCGCGTCCTCGACGCTGAACGATAAGATGCCGTTCTTACGCCGGTAGGCGTGAAGCGCCGCTTCCGAGGTCTGGACCCGTTGCTTCATTTCAACCAGTTGCTTTTGCAGGAACTCCACCGCGCTGCGACGAGATTCGTTGCGCAGATCGAGGTCTCGGCGAATATAATCACGAACGTGCGCCTGGACGACGCGCTGCGCCAGGACCGGATCCGGCGCGCTAAACGACACCATGACCAAACGGGTTCCGATCTTGGGCTCGACCGTCAGGCGATGGAGGTAGGCGTCGATCGCCTTTTCGATTGGCGCGTTCGGGTCGTCGTTGTGCGCCGCAGCCGTGGGAGACGGCGACAGCCGGCCAAGCTGCGCGATCAGATAGAACCATAGGCTGGCTGCATAGCCATGTTGGGTATTGGAAGCAAACATGGGACTGTGCATGAGATCGAGGTCACGAATCACGCCTGCGGCCAGGTCTCGGCTCTTCAAAAGTTCGAACTGGGTTTTGTAATAGTCATGGTCCTCCGTGCCGCCGTCCTCGCTAATTAGTTCCTTGATGTCCAGAACTTCGGCGGGGGCTGGCTCAATCAGGAGCGTGCTGGTGGCCGCAAAGTTCGGCGTCATCAGGAATACGGCGAGCCCGGTCGTCAGCCAAGCGATCGCGAGCAAGCCGCAAATCAGGCGCGAGTGCCTTCTTATGACCTGCCAGCAGTCCGCGAGACCGATGCCCTCGACCGCCGATGGCGGAGCCATGGCGGGTAAACGCACGAGACCGGAGGGGTCCTGCGCGACACGGCGAATCACGTAGGGCGATATTTCAGCCATTGAGCGCTGCCTTAAGGAATTGGCAGATACATGCCGGCTCCAAAGCGATTGAGGACCTGCTCAAGAACAAACGGGATGGCTCCCACGGCCGAGGACTCCACCACGACTACATCGCCGGACTGTACCGGGACGTCGGCTTGCTCACCGTTGGTCAGCTTGGTCAAATCGAACTGCGCCGCAACATGTTTGCCGGTTGAATCGGTGCGGAGGATTTCGGCTGATGTGCTGAACTGAGCCCCCCCCGCTGCCGAGACGGCGCCAAGAACCGTCATGCCCGGCGTGATCTTGAAAGCGCCCGGACTCTTAACCCAGCCCTGAACCATCACCTGGCCCGCAATCGGAACTATGACCACGTCCCCGGGGCGGGTCGGAAGGTCCAAGCACGCTTGGGCTTGCGGATTGGCGAGGTCGATGACGATCCAACTGCGACCCTTCGACTCGGCCTCCGAGGCAGTCTCGGGAACCGGATGCTGAACGTCGTCCTCGAACGCCGCGGAACGATAAGCAGCCCCTTTCAGCGGAGGGCGGGAGGCGGCCCGCAGAGGCGTGGCCGGAACAAAATTCTCCCCGGAGGCCCCGTTTAATTTGGGCGGCACGAAAATTACTTTCTGCGCGGAATCCGCGGTCATCCCGCCGGCACGGCCAATCATATCGATGATTGATTGATTCATGTTGGCGAGGTCGTATCGGCCCGGTTTCTGGACCGCACCAATGACCGCGACCTCCCGCGTCTGGTACCTTTCCACGAAAAGTTCAACGCGGGGATATTTCATGAATTTCGCGAGACGCCGAGCGATCGCCGCTCTCAGATCATTTTCGTCCATTCCGGCGACGTCGATAGTTCCAATCAGTGACAGTCCGATCGTGCCCTCGGAAGAAACGCGCACTTCCTGCTTCTGAAGTTCCTCAACTTCGGGTACCGAAACGGTGATGACATCTCCGGGGCCGATCGCGAAGTCTCCGGAATCGTCCGCTTCGCGGTGCTGCCACAACTGGACCAGCTCGGCCTGCTTGCATGGTTGAGCAACGCCCGGCTCGAAGGCTGGAGGTCCAATGGCGCTGTTAACCGCATCGTTGCTCGGGGCCGCGCAGGCGCCCAGGCAACCCGCCAAAAGGCCACAGAGAAGAAACCCGCACATTTTTGGACTATTGAGCCAGATCATATCCGGAGGCCTTCTCGATTACGCAGTGCATTCCGCGGTATTGCGAACCCGAGATCACGTCGCGGCAACCGTAGCGAACCTAATCGCCCGCACACTTACACCTGGGCGCTGCGCAAGTCGCCTCTACCCATCCTTGCCACATCATGCTCCCAATCACCGGCAAGTTAATGGTCCCGTCGGCTCCACCCGACCCGAATAAGCCCTCGAGTACCATTGCGATAAGTGTTGAGTTTGTCACTCCAGTGAAGCATTGCGGCTCTCAGGCCGGTAGGCATCGACGGCCGCACCCTCTTGCGATATTTCGTTGCGAACCATCCTTTTGACCACAACATGCGGTTTGACTATTCTGACAATGTCCGCCGCCGATGGATCATCATATATCGTTACGTAATCCACGGCCTCCATCGCGGCCACGAGCCTCGCTCGATCGGCGGCTCGGCACGGCGCCCCGGCCGTTTCCCGGTTGTCGCACATAGTATTGTCGCCGCTAATGCCGACGACAAGCACATCTCCTTGCGAGCGCGCGAGCTCCAGCGCACGGACATCGTCCGAATATAGCGCATCGAAGGAACCATGAGTGAAGCACACTCGATGGCCGGCGGCACGGTGTCGAGCGAGCCTCTCTGTAAGGTCCTTCAACAGCACAATCTTGCCTTTAACTTCATCCCGCTCGCCCACGAGGGCAGAATTCAGTTCATCCGCCGATATAATACTCGCTCCCTGCTTTCCTACTTCCAGGCCGGCGGCGACGTTGGCTATTCTCCCGGCATCGACAGCCGTTACGCCCGCGACCAGGCACAGTCCAAAAACCGACAGTGCGACATCGCCGGCTCCGGTCACGTCATAGACCTCCAGAGGCCTCGTAGGCAGATGCGTGGACGCACCGTTTCGCTCGCAGAGAAACATCCCGTCGCGATCCAGAGTGACAAGACAAAACTCCAGATCAAGATCTCCCACAAGCTTTCGGCCCGCCGTTTCCCAACCATGCCGGTCCGACAGGCGAAGTCTACTTGCACGTTCGGCCTCGTACCTGTTGGGCGTCAGTGCGGTCGCGCCACGATAGATACTGAGGTCGTCGCCGAGCGGAGGATCGATAATAATGGGCACGTCACGGCTGCCCGCGCCGTCAATCAGCGCCCGTAAAACTCTCGGTGTCAGTAACCCTTTGCTAATGTCGGATACGAGTACACCATCCGCGCACGGGAGCCGACGGCCTATGGAGCGAAGCAGTGATTCCTCGATATGGACGTCCAGTGGACGCGGATCCTCTTCGTCCAGGCGAAGGAGTTGTTGGGTTCCACGCATGGCGGATTGGACTGAACCAAAAAGCCTTTCCTTCACGATTGTCGGCCGACTTGGGTCCTCCACGACGTCTTCGTCATCGATGCCCAGACCTTGAAGCATTTGCCTGAGCGTTTGCCCCGCGGCATCCGCACCGGCTACGCTCACCAAAGACGCGCCTGCGCCCAGATTACGCAAGGTCGCGCACACGAATGCGGCGTTACCCGGTCTAGCTTCCCGCTGTCGAATTCGCACGACGGGAATCGGCGCTTCAGGGGATATTCTCTCGACTGTCCCCCAGCTATACCTGTCCAGCACCAATTCTCCAATCACGAGAATGTTCTTTCCGCCGAAGGACGGTAATTGAGATTTCACTGTCATCGAGAACACTGGCCAATGTGCGCCGCGATTACCACAGACCGGGCGGCACGGCTTTCCCCCGGCCTCCCCGGCAATCTGCCAATTCCAGACGCGGATATACCGGTCGAGTTATCAGCCAGTCGAGCAGCAGAACGGTTGAGCGGCGGAGGAATACGCAAAGAAAAGCTCATCGTCCGCGAATCGGCGGATGAGATAACTACCTGGTGATGCTCGCCGCGCTCGCTATCAGCCGCGGGTTGAAGCCCTGAATAGCGTTCAGCAAAATAGCAACGCGATCGGCTCCAGATAGATATCGTTCGAATACCGCGTCAAACCCGCGAAAGGGCCCTGCTAAAATCCGGACTGGCTCGCCCTCTCGGAAAGGCTTTGGAATAAGGTAAACCACGCCATCCGTGCAACGGGCGCGAATGCTCTCTATTATGCTCTCTGGTACGGGCAGCGGATCAGGGCCCGCTGCGACGAACGAGAGCACTCCCGGTGCGTAGCGAATCTGAAAGTAATCGATTGCGAGATCGCATCGCAGGAATACATATCGCGGAAATAGTGGGGCGATAGGTTTGGTCGCGTCGGACAGTCGAGGCGCGGTGCTCAGAAGTGGTAGGAACACTTCTGGCGCTATGTGCATCAATTGGGCACTGACATAGTGTTCTTTCTTCGGCTTCGTTCGGACCAGATACCAATGAGAGTGCGTTAGCATGAGTCGAACGGAACAGGGCGCCGAAGTGCGGCGGACACGCGTCCGCCGTTCGCACTCTCCACGCTGGGAGTGTGCGGAGCTTCCTCACCACAGGTGCGTTAAGAAATGCCCAACATTGTTTGTTGCCGGAAGCGGCAGAATACGTGTCCGTGCTCCCCGCGCCCGAGAGCAGTGGACGTAAGCGGAGGCAGAAAAGCCGAAAGCGATGCATGCACACCTAAACCCCTACTTGGCTGCTGAAGAGCGAAAGGTACTTTAGAGGCCCCCACAATGAACATGCCGTCGGTAGAGAATTGAGAAACGCAAACAAATCTAAGATGAAGCTACAACCATCGCGTCCATTTCAGCCCCGCAGTCTGGCGACGCCGGTCGAATGTGGTGATGCCGCTCGAAATGGGCAGCTAGGCAGCTTATGGGTTCCGCGCTCGCAGCGATCCGATCGCCAAATCAGGGACGGAAACATCGACCGACTTCTACTTATCGACTTGCGCGATGCACATGACGCGCATCTATCCTAGTGCCGTCCATCGATCGACAACTTCAACACATGGGTTAATGAAAGGAGACACTACCATCGTTGACAAATGGCTAACTTCGGTTCCGACTGGTTCGCGAACGGCTCCGTGTTCCAGATTCAGTGATGGAAGCCACTAAGAATAAAAGCACCGATTGCCTTACACCAGATTGGCCGACGGCTGCTCACAGGGCGCGGGCGCGTCGTGCTTCTTGCGCGTGCGCTGGTCCTCACATGTCGGTACCCTGAAAACTATCGCCATCCTTGGCAATAGGAGCCGGTAGATACAAACAGAAGGAGCCCGTCTTGACACTCGTGGCAAGGTGCCAGCCAACCGCGGGATTGTAGCCGGAGATTTTCCCGATCGCGCCCTTAACTGCAAGCGTTACTCGCACTCGCGCACGCTCGGAGCTCGATATCGCGAGCCGGCTTTCCCCGTATAGGCCGAATGCGCGAGCCAATTCCTTTGTGAGGATCGCCATCTCTTCTCTTATCTTGGACACCCGAAATATATCGTTAAAGCCTTCTGCTTCCTTCAATTCATCTCGGAGGTCGCGCAGCCGCGCCCGGTAAGAAGTCTTCGCGCTGTCGTCCAGCATCGGCCCTGCATCCGAAGGCACCAATGGAGCGTCGCCACAGTCTGGCTCGTCCTTCCGTTCGTAACGCTCCAGATCAACCACGTGGAACTGCCGTCCTGGATTATCGATCAATACTGCGAGCAGGCGAACTCCCTTTGAGTTTTTCAAGCGGATCGTCTTTCGACCCCAGCCGATGGTCCAGAATTCGCCTTCATTGACCACTGAAGCATAGTTCGTGTCTCTCTCTTCGATCGTTCGTATGTTCCTGAGCAGCGAATAGCCAGGACTCAGTTCATTCGATCTCTCGAATGCGGCATTCGCTCTCAATATACTATTGGAGACAGCCTCCAATGATTCGCTGGAGCGATTGTCAACCAAGAACTGAATTTGTTCGACGACTCTGTTTAATTCGCGAACCGCATCGATCAGACTGCGCTGGATCTCCTCCCATAAGG
>JBOHWJ010000220.1:0-3142 GCA_050736495.1 Binataceae bacterium (SeqCode)
ATCGAGAGCCTGCCGTTCCTCGAGGCGGTCCGGCAGTTCCGCTGGGATCTCGGGCGCGAGAACGTGCTGTACGTTCATCTGACGCTGGTGCCGTACATCCCGGCGGCGGGTGAGCTCAAGACCAAGCCGACCCAGCATAGCGTTAAAGAATTGACCGGGCTCGGCATTCAGCCGGATATCCTTGTATGCCGTTGCGACCGGCCGCTGGAGAAGCGTTTCAAGGCCAAGATCGCGCATTTCTGCAATGTCGAGGAAAATTGCGTAATCGCCGCGCCCGATGTCGAGACGATCTACGAAGTTCCACTCAAGTTCCATGAAGAGGAATTCGACCAGCGTGTGGTCGAGAAGCTCAATATCTGGACGGGGCAGCCCAACCTGGTCAAATGGCGCCGCCTGGTCAAGACCGCGCAAAATCCCAAGGTCACAGTCAACATCGCGGTGGTCGGCAAATACGTCAACCTGGTCGATTCTTACAAAAGCCTGCACGAGGCTATCGCCCATGGCGCTATCGCCAACGAGGCGCGCGTGCAAATCGATTACGTTGACGCCGAAGAGCTGGAAAAAGGCAATCCCGCCGCGCGTCTCGCCAACGCGCACGCGGTCATCATCCCGGGCGGCTTCGGCGAGCGTGGCATCGAGGGCAAAATCCGCGCGGTGCGCTACGCGCGCGAAAACCACGTGCCGATTCTTGGCATCTGCCTCGGTCTGCAAGTGATGGTGATCGAGATCGCGCGCGACCTGCTCAATATCAAGCGCGCCAACTCGCGCGAATTCGACGAGCAAACGCCCGACGCCGTTATCGACATTCTGGCGGAGCAAAAAGAGGTCGATAGGAAAGGCGCCACGATGCGGTTGGGGGCCTATCCATGTGTGATCCGTTCGGGTTCGCTCGCCGCGTCGCTCTACCGGCGCAACCGCACCTCCGAGCGCCATCGCCATCGCTACGAAGTGAACAACGCCTATCGCGAGGCGCTGGCCAAAACCGGCTTTACGGCGACGGGTACCTCGCCCGACGACGCGCTAATCGAGATCATGGAGCTGAGCGGTCATCCGTGGTTTCTCGGATGCCAGTTCCATCCGGAACTTAAGTCGCGTCCGCTCGATTGCCATCCGCTGTTCCGTGGACTTATCCGTGCGGCAGTGGCGCGGCGCGCCGCGGTCACACCCGACCGCTCCAAAGTGCGTGAATTGCGTACGGCCTCATGAACGTCACGCAGGTCAATGCCGGCGGAGTTATTTTTGGCGGCCCCGCGCTGGTCGTTATCGCCGGGCCATGTGTGATCGAAAGCGTCGATTCATGCCTGCGCCACGCCGGGAAGCTCGCGCGGATTTCACGCGATAGCGGAGTGCCGCTGGTCTTCAAGTCGTCGTTCGACAAGGCCAATCGCACCAGCGACGCGTCGTTTCGCGGCCCGGGGCTGGACGAAGGACTGGAGATTCTCGCCCGCGTCAAAGGTGAAACCGGGCTGCCGGTACTGACCGATATTCATGAGCCGCGGCAGGCGGCGGCGGCGGCCGAGGCCGTGGATATCGTGCAGATTCCAGCGTTGCTTTCGCGCCAGACCGACCTCGTGGTCGCGGCGGCTGCGACCAGGGCGGTGGTCAATCTGAAAAAAGGCCAGTTCCTCGCGCCGTGGGACATGAAGGCGGCGGTGGCCAAGGCGGAGCATTGCGGCAGCCGCCGTATCCTTGTGACCGAGCGTGGCTTTTCGTTCGGCTACAACAATCTCGTCTCCGATATGCGCGCACTCGTGATCATGCGCGGGTTCGGCTATCCGGTGGTGTTCGACGCGACCCATTCGGTGCAGCTTCCTGGCGCCAGCGGCGAACGCTCCGGCGGCCAACGCGAATTCGTCGCGCCACTGGCGCGTGCGGCGGTCGCGGTCGGCGCCGACGCGGTCTTCATGGAGGTGCATGAGGATCCCGACCATGCACTGAGCGACGGCCCGAACTCGTACCGGTTGAGCGACTTGCCCGCACTGCTCGGCGATCTCAAGCGAATCGACGAATGCACCCGCGCATGCGCCACCCGTTGACCGCCTTTCAACCGGGCTCGGCTCGAGCCACGTCATTCTCACGAATTTCTTCGTAACCGCGTTATCAATGAGCGCGCCGAAACCGCCGCTCGCGGCGCGCGGCGTGACTGCCGGGTTCCGCCGGGGCTGCTGTGGGCGCGCATTTCGGGACAGTTTGTTTACTCCAAAAAGGCCGGCTGATAGCTTCAATTCGTTGGGGGATGTTGATGAGCCCCAGGCGTATTGCCAAGGCGCTGGCGGTGTTCGGATCCATCGCGCTCGCCACAATTTTGATTGTTGCCGTATGGGTTGTGCGGCATCGTTCGACGGTGCCCACGCTCAAGGCCGCCGCCGGCCTGGTGCCTGGCGTATTGCTCCATGCGCACAATTTTCATTGGACGCAGATGAAGGGCGATCAGAGCCAATGGGTGTTGACCGCCAAGGACGCCAGCTACTCGGCTGACAAAACCAGCCTGGTGCTCAAGGACGCTGAAGTGTCGATGATCGGGAAGGATGGCAAAAAGACCGTGCTCGACGCGCCCGAAGCCGACCTCAAGCTCGACGGCAACCATATCAGCCGGGCCGACCTGCATGGCGGGATTAAGATCGATTATGGTGACTTCGTGCTTACTACCCAGGACGCGACTTTCCTGCCCGACACCGACGTTGTGCAGGCGCCAGGATTCGTGAAGGTGGTGGGGAAGGAGATGACGGTCACCGGGGTCGGTCTCACCGGGCACCCCAAGGCGCAGGTCTTCCAGCTCCTTAGCCAGGTGACCACGCATATCGAGCCGAGGCAAAATGGCGAATCGAAGGCTCTGTGACCGGGGCGGCCGTGGCGTTGCGAGCGCGGCAGGTTCACGCTGGCGTCGTGCGCTTGGACGCACAGTAGCGGTTATGAACGGAGCCGCGATCGCGGCGACGGCCTCGATCGTCCTGGCGGCGCTGCTGGGATCGGGATTGGGCGCGGTGGCATGGGCGCAGGGCGCGGAGGCGGATAACGCGGCGGTGAAGGCCGACGCGTTGCCCGCCTCCACGGTGATGAGGCCGGGTGCGGTGCCGGATACGGCGCCGCCAAGCGGTCTGGTCGCGGTACCGGAGGTGACGCCGGGCGTCACCTCCGGTAC
>JBOHWJ010000221.1:0-13951 GCA_050736495.1 Binataceae bacterium (SeqCode)
TGCGCGCGCGCTCAGCCGGATCGAGGTAGTGATTGAGAAACTCAAATAGCTGAGGCGAAGTTACCACTATAGGCCCATTCAACGTTTTAGCGGTGCGAATACTGTCGGCCAGGTATTGGTCGCCGAACCGATGCGCGCGCAGTGCCGGCCACACTCGAAATCCGAGGAATGCGACCAACAGGACGCAAGCAATCAAAACCGCCCGCCTCGCATCGCCATCGAGGACTATATGAACCGCGATCACGAACAGAATACTCATTCCTATTGTGGCTGGCAGTGCGTAACGGTCGACATACGCATTTGTTCTTGCGAAAGCCAGCGCAAGTACAAATAGCGGGAGTAGTGCCAGCGCAATCACCGCGGCCAGTTCATGCGGCTCGAACCGAAGTTCCCGCCGGTCGTGATTCATCCGCGTGGGCACGGCTTTGAAATAGGCTGTCAGTAAAATGACTATCAGCAGCGTAACGGAGAAGGCTTTCAGATCAAGATACGAGACATAGGTATCGAGCAGGGAACGAAGCTCCGGCTTGGACCAGAAATCACCCTCGTACAGGGCGGATAGCGATGCTATCTGGCGGCGCGCGAAAAGCAAAGGCGTCAAGCAGGCCCCAAGCGCAATCCATATACGCGGCGCTAACCGCCGCGAGCGAACGCTGCGGACTAACTCACCGATTGCCAGCGGAACGACAAGGAGTATCGCGTAAAAGTGCGAGCCGACCCCAAGCGCCAGCACAATCGCCAGGCCGCCGCTCGCCAGCCGCGGCCGTCCGCCCTCCGACGCTTGCCGCCACAGCACAAAGCTCGCCGCGCAAGACGCCAGCACCAGCGCATAGGGGCGCGCGTCGATGGAATACCGAAACGCGTCAGTCAACCACAGGAACAGCACCGCGATAATTCCCCACACCGCATCGCAACGCTGATATATAAAGGCGAAGAGCAGCAGGCTTGCGGCCGCGAATCCGAGAATGAATGGCAGACGGGTCGCGACTTCACCCGTACCGACGGCCAGATGTGACAGACGCACGAGCATGTAGCTTAGCGGCGGCTGACTATCCAAACCGGCATTCAGCGCGGCGAACATTCGGGAAAAGGACAAGGTGGAAACGTCGAAGGTTTCGAGTTCGTCATTCCAGAGCCTGGTGGTGCTCGATTGCGCGAGATCGACCAGCAGGATCAGAGCCACCAGCGTCCCCGCACTCGCTAATGGATTGCGTCCAATGACCTCCGCGACGCGATCGAGTAAGGCTTCAATCCAGCCGTGAAAACCGGAAAGCGGCGCGCGCAAACGATTACCGGTAGCCGGTTCACCTTCAGTTTCGAAGCTGTCTAACCGCGGCATCTATAACGCCTACCTGTCGCGCCCGCCATTACTGCCGGACGAAACCCGTGAGCCCCGCCAGGAACAGGCCGGTAAGCACCCATCCCGCAATGATCTCGATCCAGAGCCAGATACGGAGCCACCAACCCCATGGCACGAACCACGAGGACGCGGAAGGCCACGCGAACCGCCAGGGTTCGGCTTTCGGCAGCCAGTAATCCTCCTGGTGCAATGAGTGGATCGGAAGGAATACGTCGACGGAATAAAAGAGAGCGCTAATCGGTTCGTAGTAGGGGTCACCCCGAGTGCTGATCGCGCCGCTTGGCTGGGGCTTCGGCTTAACCTGATACATATGACCTCTGCCCAGAAAAAAGAATAGCCAGCCTATTACAACGGTAATTGCGGCCCACCTGATTGTTCCCGCCACCGGCGTATAGCCATATCCAATCGTGCTATAAAACCATGACATGACTCTTTTGATCCCGCCTGTGTCCCGCTCTACTCGAAGTTCGTCCTGAAGAGCGGCAAGAACCCTGCGGGCGTTTAGATCCTGTCCCGCTTCGCGCAGTACTTTCGCAAGCTGTTGATATGGCTGTGTCTTCAGAGCGGGAACCAGTTGGAGCCACCGTAAACGCAGGCCGATCGAGCTTGAAGGTTGAGGATCGCCGAGCGGGTCGAGGTAGCTGTAAGAAAATCCATCGAGGAGAAGGCAATTTTGTGTGGGCCAGCTATGTTCATCGTCAAAGAATGAGCCAACCCGGGCATTGATCAGGCTTAGTATGGTGTTCCTTGAAATGCCTTCGATTTTACGCCACTTGATTGATTCCCCTTTGGCCGATTCGAAATTAAGCCCGTTGGTTCCCGAACCCTGGAATCTCGCCCCCTCGCAATGCAGTTGCCCGGAAATGGCGGCGCCCTCAAGGTTTACAATCCCGTCGGTAGTGAAGGTCGGTCGAGTGCCCGCGCTGTTCCGTGTGGTATTTGGATCCTGTTCATCACACAGATGAAGATTTCCCTGGATGCGGGCGTAATCAGCCAATAGCGCAGGGTCATTGGCCGCCTCGCCGCGGATAATGGTCGCGCCCGAACAATCAAGATCTCCGCCTACCATGGCCTGGGAAAGCCGAATCGATCCGGCGAAAGATGCCTGGCGAAAAATAACGCTCTTCTCGATGTTCGCTTCGTCCGCCGCAAATGAAAGGCCGTTTTCATTCCCGAAATGAGCCCCTCCACAGTCCAGGTCTCCTCGCACGGAGGCTCTCACTAATCTCACAACACCCTTGCAGGTAAACTTGTTGCGCAGGATCAGAGCCCCGCGAATAGACAACCCGTCAGCGCGCAGACTGGGTAGCGAACTGTTATCCAGGCTTATAGTCCTGGTCTCCGCATAGCGCAAAATGACGTTCCCGGAAAAATGACAATTGCGCATCAGAAGAAGACCGTCGAAGGCGACATATGCCAGGTCCAGATCGCCGATGATCTTGGCCCCGTGCACACGGATTCCGGCCGAGGTCAGCAAGTCACGGGCGCCGCCATTAAAGCACAGCCAGCGGATAATAGCCGCGCGGATTTCGCGGTTCCGCTCCCAGCTTTCGCCCGCTCTTGCGTCGTTGGATGCGTCGTCATCTTTGTCATGCGTACCGCAGAACGCGGTCAGGCCATCTGAAGCCGCCGCCAGGAGCCGCCGTTCAGCTTCGGTTAGATCGGAGAATTGCCAACTGACAAGCCTCTCGAGAGATGTCACGAGTCACTCTCCTTTACTCCGTATTGGTCTGCGCAGTGCATTTTACCTCGCAAAGTTTGTGCTAATCTCGCTCGATGCTCGATTTTCATGACAAGACTGCACTTATCACGGGCGGAACCCGTGGTCTGGGCCGCGCACTGGCGCTGCGGCTCGCACATGCGGGAGCGGTGCTCGCGCTGAATTATCGCCGCGACGAAGATAGCGCCGCGCGCACTTTGCGGGAAGTGCGGGCGCTGTCGCCGCGCTCGTTGCTGGTCAAGGCCGACCTCGAGGACGACGCCCAGGTGCGCGCGATGGTCGAACGAGCCGCCCAGGAACTCGGCCGCCTCGACATTCTCGTCGTCAACGCCGCCGCGACCGCCTTCAAGCCGCTGATGCAGGCCCGGCCGCATAACCTGGTACGCACTTTCAACCTCAGCGTTGGCGGCTTCGTCGCCGCGGTGCAGACCGCCAGCAACTACATGGGCGCGGGCGGACGCATCCTGATGATCTCAGGCATCGATTCCGTGCGTAACCTCGAGGGCCACGGCATCCTGGGCGCGGCCAAAGCCGCGCTCGAGGCGATGGTGCGCGATTTCGCCTTCGAGTTGGGGCCGCGTGGCATCACCGTCAACGGCGTCAACTTCGGGCTTATCGACAGCGACTCGTCGCGTTTGTATCTCGGCGCGGATTTCGACCGCGCGCACACCGCCGCCATCAGCCGATCGGCGCTCAAACGCCTCCCCGGCCTCGACGAGGTTGCGGCAGCCGCGCTCCTGTTATGTACGCCCGAGGCGAGCTTTATCACCGCGCATACCATCATGGTTGATGGCGGCTTGACGCTTGCCTCCCCGATCGTGGAGTAAACCCTTCCGCGCGTTCATTTACTGATATCGTTGTGCATGGCAGGATAAATGGTATGTCAGACGCATCAAAAGATCCCGCAACCGGACGCAATCCGGCCGGCGCCATGCTCACGTTCACTATCGATGACCAGATCGCGCGCGCCAAGGCCGAACCGCAATGGGCCAAGGCCGATCGCTTCGCGGTAAGCCTGGTCAAGCATCGCGACATCACTGTGACCGTGTTGCTGCTGCGCAAGGGCGCGCATCTGAAGGAGCATCAGGCACGCGGTTCAATCACACTCCAGGTGCTTGAAGGCGCGGTGCGCTTCACCGGCGGCGGCGACGCGCAAGCGTTGCGGCGCGGCATGATCGCGGCGCTCGACAAGGAAATTCCACATAGCGTCGAGGCGATCGAGGACAGTACGGTCCTGCTGACGGCATCGCTGTGACGCTTCTTTCCGTCTATATTCAGCTCCCGCCGAGAGCGGATAAGTATAAGGACGGTACTTGCCGCGAGCGGAACGTGATTCAATGGCCTGCCGATTGCGGCGTCGAAGCCCTCCGGTTCGGGCGGAAGCGGCGCGTCCGATAAGATTCCCGTCGCGGCGACTCAGACGCGGCAGAGCAGGCCGCCGTCGACCGCGACTGCTTCACCGGTAACGAAACCCGCGGCTGGCGAAACCAGGTAGAGCAAAGCGCCGGCGATATCCTCGGGCTTCACCAACCGCCGATATGGCAGGTATTTGATCAGACTCTCACTGAAGTCACCTTTGACCAGCGCCGGGCCGCCTTCCTCATTGAGCCACCCGGTCTCGATCATGTTGACGCGGATGTTGCGCCGCGCCCACTCCAGGGCGAGCGCACGGGTGAGGTTGCGCACGGCGCCCTTGGCCGCACAGTACAGTGTGGCGTTGGGCACGCCGCGCTCGGCCATCACCGAGCTGATGTTGACGATGACGCCGCCGCCGCGCTGCAGCATTACGCGCCCGACTTCCTGGCACGCCATCCACACCGTTTTGAAATTGTCGTCCATCACCTGGTCGTAGGCTGAATCGTCGGTCGCCTCGATTGGCCCGTAGAAGGGCGAGTCGAGCGCGGTGACGAGGATATCGAGTCCTCCCAGTTGCTTGACGGCGAAATCGGCGGTGGCGCTCAAGTCGGCGCGAATCTCCGCGCGCTGGACCTGGATGGCGGCCTTGACGCCGAGTGCCTGCACCGCCTTGGCGGCCTCTTTGAGCTTGTCCTCGGTGCCGGGTTCCTGCGAGGCAAGCAACACCTTGGCCCCGGCTTCGGCGAGCGTAAGCGCGGCCACGCGTCCCACCGGATGCTCAGCGCCGATTATCAGCGCGCTCATCCCGGCGAGTGAGAAATCCTTGAGTCCTTCAGGAAATGCTTTTGGCTTCTGGTCTGGCATATGTTCCTCAGCGGTGCAGATCCTTGAGCTGCGGCCTTTTTTACGATGGCAATTCGGGTATCACGCCGGTCGGGATGATACCGCCGGCCAGGCCGCCGCCATCGATCGCGATAAGCTCGCCGCTGATATGGTTGGAGGCGTCGGAAGCGAGAAAGACCGCGAGCGGTCCGACGTCCTGGTCCTCGCCAACGCGGCCAAGCGGGATGAACTTGCCGCCCTTGAAGAACCGCATCAGCATCTCATTGTGCGGGAAGATGCCGGGCACTATGCAATTGGTCTGGATATTGTCTTCGGCATAGCTCAGCGCCAGCGAGCGCGTAAGCTGGAGCACGGCACCCTTGGAACAGCAGTACATATAATTGTGCTTGCCGCCGCGCAGGCCGTATCCGGAGGCGACGTTGATAATTTTGCCGCGCTTGCGCCCGACCATGTGCGGAATCACGGCGCGCGCGCAATAGAACTGGCTACTCAGGTTGGTGTCGATACCGTTGCGCCATTCGGCGTCGGTTATTTGCTCGATCGGCTTGCCCAGCGCGTTGTCGCCGATACCGGCATTGTTGATGAGGATGTCAATTTTGCCGAACTCCTTGATCGCCGCCGCCACCATCGCGTTGATCTGATCGGGCTGCGACACGTCCGTCTGTACGATCAGGCATTTACGTCCGATGGCTTTGACCGCGGCGGCAGTCTCTTCGAGTTGGCTCAGGGTGCGCGCGGCGGCGACAATATCCGCACCGCATTGCGCGAAACGGACCGCCATCGCGCGGCCCAATCCCCGTCCGCCGCCGGTTATGATCGCGACCCGGTCGTCGAGTTTAAGGTTGTCGAGAATCATATGTCCTCTCCGCGGCCGTGCGCCGCGTCGCGCGCGCCACCCGGCTTATCAGCTAAGTAACACAGGGTCCGCGTGCGAAAACAGTGGCGCCGGTTGACGCTTTTGACCGCGCGATGGGCGCCGTCCTATAGTCGAAATGAGGTCGAGAGCGCCATGACGCTTAAAATCACCATGTTTTCGGATTTCATTTGCCCCTTTTGTTACATCGGCTTCGAGGTTATGCGCAAGCTCAAACCCGAGTTCGGCTTCGATCTCGAATGGCGCGGCTTCCAGATTCATCCGGAATGGCCGGCCGACGGGATGGCCGCTTCAGAATACCGGCGCGGCATGGACCCGGCCACGCGCCATGCGATTTGGGAGCGCATCCAGGCGATGGCTCAGGCGGTGGGCTTTTCGATGAAAGCGCCCGAGCTGCTGACCAATTCGCGGCTCGCGCTGGAAGCGGCCGAGTTTGCCAAGGAGTCCGGCGCGAGCGAGGCCTTCGAGGAGCGGGTTTACCGCGCCTATTTCAACGAGGGGCTGAATATCGGCGATGCGGCCGTGCTCGCTAATCTTGGCGCGGAGGCCGGCATCGACCGCGACGACATGAATCTCGCGCTCGAGTCTAACCGCTACACGCTCAGGCTCAAGAACAATGCGCTCGCCGCTAATCAGCGCGGCGTCAGCGGCGTGCCGACGTTCTTTATCGGCGAATACCCGTTGGTCGGCGCGCAAAGCGAAGACGTGATGCGCCAGGTGCTACAGCACGCGAGCCAGCGTATGAGCGCGGCGAAATAGTATATGTATCCGCTAATCGTGAGCGCGCCGCGGTCAACACATCGTAACTTGCATAATCGGCGCACTATAAAAATCACAGTTGGCGCGCGCGGCTGACGCGCGCCATGACGGATTTGTCAGGATGGAGGCGAACCGAGGAGCGCTGCAACTCGATCTCCGGGGAGTCAAATGTCCGCTCAACTGGGCGCACGCCAAAGTGCGGCTTGAACAGATGCGGCGCGGACAGGTCCTGGAGTTGGTGCTGGATGACCCACGCGGCGCTCGCGACATTCCGCGCGCCGCCGAAGCTGAAGGTTACGCCGTCACGGATATCCGCGCCGACAACGGGGTGTGGCGGCTCAAGATAGAATGCTGAAGCCTGCTGACGGCGCCGGCGCAGCCGGCCGATAATCGGCGCCGGTGATTACTCTATCGTCGCGGCCGACACCTCTACTTTTGACTCAAAACGGTCTTGCCGGACTGGAATCGGGCGGTCCTTGCGGACTTGGCGGGAGGATCAATGTTAGACTCGGAACAGAAACAAAAGCTCGCGGCGCTGTTTGCGCAGGAACACGTGGCAGTGCTGATCACGCAGGGCGAGCAATGGCCTACCGGAACGATGCAGGCGTTTGGCGAAACCGAGGACCTCGACTTGCTTTTCATCATGGCCGATAGTGCCGAAAAGTTTCAGAACCTGCTCGAACGTCCGCGCGTGACCGTGATGGTCGATACGCGCGACGTCGGCGAAGTGTCTACTTTCAAGGTCACTCGCGCGTCGATCCAGGGCGTGGCGCGGGAAGTGCCGCGCGGGAGCGCCGAATGGGATCAGCTCAAGGCGGCATTCCTCAAAAAGAATCCGTTCGAGGAACCGTTTTTCGGACGCGACACGCTGCGCATGATGCGGATCGAGCCGAAGCGGATTTCATACGCCAACGGCTTGCGTGACACATTCAAGGCGGAAATGTAAGCGCAAACCTACGGCCTGCGCGCGGAGCCTCGCCTGATGCGATTCGGCCGTCTCGACATGACACGAGCAGTCGGACGCGAGCCGGCGTTATTAGTTGAAGTGCGGGACCGATGGGGGCTATTAGCCCGCCTGCTTGCCCTGCTCTCCGCGCACCAGCCGCTGGGCGAGCCGTTCGAGTTTCTCGTCAGAGGATGGTCGCAGCCCTCGATAAACTCGAAGAGCGCCATCTGGGCTTCGATCTGCGTACGGAATCGCCGCGGGTCTGGCAGTTCGCTTTCAAGCGTGGTGAAACAGCTCTCACATATGCGGTCGGACGCCGGGCTGTGTGTTACCAGCTATGAACCAGCATAATCCAAGCCGCCAGCATCAGGGCCGTCACCGTCAGTAGCATGATTGTTCTTGGCGCTGGCCAGAGCTGGCGTTTGATAGGGGATCTCATGAAATACTGGGCCCAAGTCACTTCGCCACGGAACATGGTGAGCGAGAGAGAGTGATCGCGGCGCGGCCGGGCCGTCACAGATTCACCGGCCACTCTCGCTCTCAAAGATCTGCAAAAGCAAGCACTGTGGCTAGCGGCAGCGAGTATCGTCGTCTCCGTCGGTCTATGGAGCCGTACAGTCAGCGCGACGCTTCCAGTATTGCTGTGGCGGCCGCGCGAAATCGTGATTCGCTGGCGGCTAATCAATTAGTGACGCGGATACCGCCGCGGTTTCTCTCACCAGTTGCGCGACCAGATCCGCCGCCGGCATCTCCCGCGCCATCGGCGCGGCTTGGCCCGCCCATAACGACAGATAATCGGCGTTGCCCTGTTTGCCAGCGGCGGTACGCATCGGCCGGGTTAAATTATTCTGGGCGGGATAGCGCAGGAACGAGGCCTCGTGACCGCGCATCGACGCGGCGAACGCATTGGACAGACCGCGTGCGAGGCGGCCACTGAAGGCACGCGTGAGCATGGTGGCGTCGTCGCGGGCCGCGCGGATGGCGGCCTTGTGAACGGCAGGCGCGCCGCTTTCAGGGCAGACTAAAAAGGCGGTTCCCATCTGCACGCCGCTCGCACCCAATGCCGCCGCCGCCGCGATCCCGCGTCCGTCCATGATGCCGCCGGACGCGATAATTGGAACCGCCACCGCGTCTACCATCCGCGGCACCAATGCGATCGTTCCGACCAGACTGTCTTCGAGCGGGGCCAGAAAGCTTCCGCGATGCGCGCCAGCCTCGCTGCCTTGCGCAACGATCGCGTCGACGCCGGCCGCCTCCAGTGCGCGCGCTTCGGCCACCGTGGTGGCGGTGCCCATCAGCTTGATTCCGCGCTGTTTCATCCGCCGCAGGACGTCCTCGGCCGGGATTCCGAAGGTGAAACTGAACACCCGAACTTCGGCGCGGAGCACCACTTCGACCTGCTGCTCGAAGGGCGGAAGCGAACCTGCGGGTGCGGTCGGGGGTGGAAGCCCGAGGCGCTCATGATGGGGAGCGATCAGCTCAAGCATACGCGCCGTATCGACGGAGCCGGTGCCGTCAAAGCCGCCCGCGAACAGGTTCACGGCGAAGGGCCGGTTGGTCAGAGAGCGAATCGCGGCAATCGCTTGCGCGATGTCGCCGGGAGCCATGTAGCTCGCGCCCAACGAACCCAGTCCACCGGCATTGGAGACTGCCGCGACCAGCTCCGGCGTGCTGGTGCCGCCCGCCATCGGCGCGAGAATAATAGCGTGCTCGATACCGCATAGGGTCGCGAGCTTCGTGAAACGCCGCATGATTTTGTACCTCAGTTGAAGAAGTTAGCCGCACAAATTGCCTGGCCGTATGCGATCATAGGTCTCGCGGAACATCATATAAAATGATATTTATCGATGGATTTGTTCGCGTCGCAAGAATTATAGGAAAAGACACGCTGGCCCGAGGCAGACCGAGGCTGTCGGCTCGGGAACTACAACACCACCTCGGCGCTCTGCCGGGCGGCAGCGCTGGCCGTGCACGGCTGGGGCAACGCCGGCGCCATCCCGGTAACGGAGGTGGCAAATTTCTGCGACGCTGGATATCTCGCGAAAGCTCGCGCCCTTTGCTGGGAGGCGCAGCATGGTCGCATAGATCGTTCGGTCGAGTCTCCGCCGATCGGAGATGTCAAGGGAATTCCCGAGACTGACGTTGCTGCCGTATTGAGCAGAGTCTACGTTGGAATTATCGCTGCGAACGGCAACGATTACGACTGGGGTCAAGTCAGCTCTCGCTGCGCTGAGGACGTATATGCGTCAGTGTCGCCCGTATGCGAAGCGAAAGCGATATACGACAGTAAGCGCGGCGACATCGCGCTTGTCCCTTATCCGGCAGTGGCGAGCTTCTGTGACGTGGGCATAATACATAACTCCTCTGAGGTGTGTCGCGCCGCGTATAGGTCCGTTGGTGTCGGGACCGATTCCGTCCGATGAGTCTTGGACCGGCGCGTGACGCGAAGTGCCGCGTCTGCGCTTTCTCCTTCCTATCGTGTGTGGCGGGAATGCTAATCGAAGAGGCGGAAGGGGATGGCCCCGGCAGTTTTTTTTCAACCGCGCCGGAGCGGCGAGTACCGAATTGGCTTAGCGACTGAGCCTGATGAGCTATCGGTCGAGGGGAAGCTGAAAGTTAAGGTCATATGAATGCGGCGGTCTTGTTGCTAAATGTCTCTCGCTGAGCGCGTAACTTGGGGCGCTCAGCGGTGTTTATGTCGCGTACAAGGATCAGCATTGTTGGCATGCTTCAGTCCTCGAACGAAGATGATCTGGTATATTCAATTTTGATTGGTTCTCCGCCGAGACCTATGCAACTGGCTGGCCTGCCGGACGGGATAGAAGGCCTACCGGACGTTCACGACTGGCCCGGTTTAGGAAAATATCCTGAGAAACCCAAGCCTGGCCCTCCGCCCCGCTTTGGGCCACCAGCAGCGTGGCAAGAGCGGCGTGCTAAAGATGAAGCCGCGAAACGGAAGTGGAGAGAAGACTGCGATGCTTATATGGCCGCGGTTCACTCTGATCCGACGTACAAGAAAGCATCCGAATTTAAGGAGCGGCAGCGGCGCGAGCCACAACCGTTGATGCGATCCTATTGGGTGTATCGCGACAAAGTTGTTCAGGTCGATTCAATAGAACCAAACGGCACTCACACAGGCGTGGATGCCACACTGCTGATAAAGCATTTCGTCCTTCGACAAGAGCGCCACTACGAGCGGGTGCGGCGCGAAGTGGAAGCGCTGGAAAATATGGAGCGGCTGGGTGGTGTCGCGCGCGAGCCTGTCCCTGAAGGCGTTCGCCTTTTCGTCTGGCAACGGGATCAGGGACAATGCGTGAAGTGCGGCTCACGCGAGCGGCTGGAATTTGACCACATCATTCCGGTGAGCGCGGGCGGGAGCAGTACTGAGCGCAATATTCAAATTCTATGTGAGGCTTGCAACCGAGCGAAGGCGGCGACCGTGTAGAGCACCGCGGCTTGTCGAGGAGAGATGCGAGAGTAATCGGCAGAATTTGATCGCGCGCAGCTATGTTGAACATAAGCTGCGCGGGCTGTGGATCAATCGCGACGAACGGAAGGCTTTCGGTCAAGATGCTGTGGAGGACTATGCCCCAGCGAAGCCAGCGCACTATCTGGCAGAACCTGTGGACTCCGGATGTTTCCGGTTCTATATATGGGTACAGTGCCGGATCATTGCGGAGTGGACGCATTGGCGATTCTGCAAGAGATCGGTCTTGCACACCTTCAACCCGAGATTCCTACGGTAAGGGTGACGGGTCCTATTCATCGGAAACAATGAAGCGGCGCGGCTCGATCCTTATCGTACGTGGCAGTATGTTGCTGGCCTTTTTTGGAGCGGCCATAGGTCTTGAACGAAATTTTCCCTACCGTTAAACAGCTAGCCGCTCGGAACTTTGGGCTTTGTCCCGCATTCCGCTAGCGAGCTAACATAGATTGCCGGCCGGTGTTCGCCCCATTGGGCGGCGTCGCGCCGGTGCGGTTCGCATGGCTTCAGTGCTCGGTGGAGAATCTTGGATCGGACGCCTCCTCATAGAATGCTTTATAGGAGGCGCAACCGCAGTACAGAACAGTGCATTCTACAAGTCTCCCGCCGTGCTTCTCTTCGTCATGGCCGCAAAAACAGACGGGCAAACATACTTTGCTGAAATCGACCAAGGGCATCTAACCGTCTCCTTTTCAGTCGGAAAAGTGTGTAATAATGTGTAATAAGAAGATATCAAATTCTACTATCCGAGAAAGTCGACCGGTGGGCGGGCAGAACGAGGTTTTCCACAGGTTTTTCTTACACACACAACAAATGAAGAAAGCGCCCTTCAACATTAGCATGACGCAGACGGGCGCGAGAGATCGCGCGCTGTCATTTCGCTCCACGCCGCGTGGAGCTTCACGCTTCGCTTCGATGAAAATTAAAGCTTCGCTCTAGGTTTCTGTTCGCGATTCGCGAACGGCGAAGGAGGGAATTTCGAGATCCGTTTTGTGCGCGCGGATTGCAGTCATCGCCGGCCGTTTCGGATTTGGAGATCGGCTTCGCTCCCCTATCAGCAGGAGTGCGGATTGAGCCGGTAATTGCCGGCCGACGCTTCGCCGCTCTTATGTTCCGCATGGGCGGCGGGTGCTGGCCGGTGCGGTTCTTGACGTTTGACGTAAAGCATAATACTTTGGTCGAGTGATTAAGACGTTCCGATGCGCGGATACGGAGACGCTGTTCAACCGGCAAACCAGCCTCCGTTTTCAAAGCATCGAGCGTCAGGCGCGCCGCAAGCTCGAACTGCTCAGCGCCGCGCTTAAGCTGGACGATTTGGCGGCTGCGCCGGGCAATCGGCTGGAAGCGCTGAAAGACGACCGTAAAGGCCAGCATAGCATCCGCATCAATGACCAATGGCGAATCTGTTTTGTATGGCGCGCGGGCGATGCTTACGATGTCGAGATCGTCGATTATCATTAAGGAGGAATGAGGAAAATGATAAACAAGCTTGAACCCATTCATCCCGGCGAAATCCTGCTTGAGGAGTTTATCAAACCGCTGGGTATGAATATGAACCGGCTAGCCACAGAGCTACACGTTCCGGCCAACCGGATCACGCAGATTGTCAGTGGGGAGCGCTGCATCACGGCTGAGACGGCGCTCCGGCTCGCCCGCTACTTCGACACTACGCCGGAATTCTGGATGAACCTTCAGGCGCGCCACGATCTGGAAGTCGCGCGCGATGAAAGCGAAGAACGCATCGCTTTCGAGGTCCATCGCCTGACCGCATAAAGGCGCTTCGCCACTGCGAGCCAGGCCACTTCGCCACTTCGCCCACGCTAGCGCGAATAGCATGAAACGATTTGAAACAGGTATTTTGAAGGTCAATTTTGGCGAGCGCCCAGCCTGCCGCGACGGCAAAACCGAATTTGGACATCCGCCCCACCCCCCGTCCGGCCGCGCTCCGATGCTCGCTAACGCACGATAGCCGCGCAACCCACATGAGCACCTAGGTTCGGATAAAAAACGTGGCTCAGCAGACGCCTGTGTTACTAAGAACGCACTGACCTTGCGGTCAGGCTTGGCGGAGTGCCGGAGAGGCTAAGCCCGAAGTGGCCGCGTGGCGAAGCCCATAGCTCGAAGCAGTTACCAGGGGGCGCCGTGGCGATGGTCGGCGGGCCAGGTTCTGCCACCTACGAATCGACGCGCTTAACCACGCGGGCAAGATTGCATGACCGGGACGGCGAATCGGTCAGGGTTGTGGCCGGATTCCTGTGAGTCTGCCACCTATTTGCCACCTACGCTTGAATCGGCCGAACCTGGAGCTTGAAAACTTCAATGATCTTAGGAGATTTTTTGGTGGGCCGTTGGAGACTCGAACTCCAGACCCGCTGATTAAGAGACGAATCTGATAGGGCGAGGCTGACAGTGCACAGCACAAAAAGCCAGTCTTTTCCCAGATATTTTGCTCTCGCGTCTGTCAGGTTCTGGTACCTTATGTAGGTAGAACCATCACAAAACCGTCACAATTTAGGGGCTAGGGCACTTACCCGGGCCCCTTCGCCAGGCATTGCATCAACGTGTCGAATTAGGTAACAATCGGTAGAGACACGCGGAGACTCTTAGAA
>JBOHWJ010000222.1:0-2515 GCA_050736495.1 Binataceae bacterium (SeqCode)
GCGCAATCGCGATTGCGCGGCCGATTCCGCGGCTGCCGCCCGTTACCAACGCGACCTTTCCGTTCAGTTCCATGCCGCGATTATTCGCGCGCATTAGCACGAATTCCAGCGCTGCGGCGCATACTGCACGGTTCCGGCGCAAATGAAGCTATGGTCCGCTGGGCTGGCCGTAGCGCCGCGTTGGTTTGGCCCAGTCGGTGAGGGAAGTTACGCGGTCTACGGCATGATTAGTTGGCGTCACTCGCGCTGGCATTGATCCCATTGCTGCTGGTATGCCGAGAGTCAACCGTCGATGTTGTGCGCAAGGAACTACGCCAATGAGTGAGCAGATGCTTTTGCCGACCACCGTAGTGGGTAGCTATCCGCAACCCGACTGGCTTGTCGACCGCGATCGCCTGGGCCAGCGAGTGCCGCGGTTGCGAGCGCCCGAGATCTGGCGCATTCCCCAGCAATGGCTCGAACAGGCGCAGGACGATGCCACCATCGTTGCGATCCACGAGATGGAGCGCGCGGGCCTCGACATCATCACCGACGGCGAAATCCGCCGCGAAAGTTACTCCAACAGATTTGCCAACGCTCTCGGCGGAATTGATTCCGCCCGCGAAGGAAAGATATCAGTCCCCGTCCATGGCCGCGCGAACCGGGATACGCCGGTTCCGCTGGTGAGCGGACCTATCCGCCGGCTTGGCCCGGTTGAAGTGAGGGACATCGCCTTTCTGCGCGCGCATACGGCGCGGAAGGTGAAAATCACGCTGCCGGGACCGTTCACAATGTCGGAGCAGGCCGAAAACTCGTACTACCCGGATCGCGAGGCGCTCGCGATGGATTACGCGGCGGCGGTCAACGAGGAGATCAAGGATCTGTTCGCGGCCGGCGCCGACGTGGTTCAACTGGACGAGCCATGGATGGAGCGGCGCTGGGAAAACGCGCGTGGATACGGCGTCAAGGCGGTCAACCGCGCGCTTGCGGGAGTCAGCGGAACCACCGCGCTGCATTTGTGTTTCGGCTACGCGTACGTGGTGCCGGAGAAACAATCGCATTACTCGTTTCTCGAGGAATTGGAAGAGAGCGTGGCAAAGCAGGTGTCGATCGAGGCGGCCCAACCACGGCTCGACCTCGCGGTGCTCAGAAACCTTCCTTCCAAGACCATTATTCTCGGCGTGATCGATCTCAAGGATCTCAGCGTCGAAACACCGCAAACCGTCGCCAGCCGAATCGAAGCGGCGCTCGCGTTCGTCGCGCCCGAGCGGTTGGTGATCGCGCCCGACTGCGGCATGAAATACCTGCCGCGCGCGGCCGCCTTCGGTAAACTTAAAGCGATGGTTGAAGGCGCGCGGATGGTCCGTGCCAGGCTCGGCTAGGTGCCGCACGGCGATGGCAACCGACACGAGCATGACTCGCCGCACGACGACAATCGCGGAATTGAGGAGCCTCATACCGGTGCCCGAGCCGGACCTAACCGGCGCTCAAATGATTCAGCGCGCCGGCTCGATGCGCGAGGTGCTGCGGGCGCGCCAGGGCGAATGCGAGGCCAGCGGCGAGATGCCGGCTGAGACCAACCGCGATTTCATCAAGGCCGGGTTTTATCGCACACTTCAGCCGCGACGCTTTGGCGGTTATGAATTCGACGTCCCGACCTTTCAGCGCGTCATGATGGAAGTCGCGCGCGGATGCCCTGCCAGCGGTTGGGTGCTGGCGCTTACGGCTGGTGGCCATCCGATGATGCTGGCGGCCTTTCCGAAGCTGGCGCGCTATTTCCGCGATCTCGCCGTGATGCGCACGCATATTACGCTGCAGAGCGGACGCATCGCGCCGAATTTCGCGCGCCTGCACTTCGGCCTGCCGCCATTGTCTCCAATGTAACGGCCCGCTATTGGAGCGGACGGAAATTATCGACTAATGCGGCGCGAGGCCTGCCGGTGTGTCCACCACCTTGATTTTGACCGGCGCCGTGCCCTTGTCGACCATATCAAGTCGCCGCGCGGCTTTTTTTGACAGATCTATTTTGCGGCCTTTCACGTTCGGCCCGCGGTCGTTGATTTTGACCTTCACCGAGCGGCCGTTGTTCAAGTTGGTGACGACCGCATGCGACCCCAGCGGCACTCGCGTTGATGCCGCGGTAGGTTTGCCGGGATCGAATTTCTCGCCGCTCGCGGTCTTTTGGCCGGCCAAGCCGGGTCCATACCACGAAGCCTTACCTACGATGGTTTTACCTTCGATGCTTTTGCCCTGCTTAACGACAGGCGTCGAATGACTATGGACGCGGCCCGCATCGGCAGTATCGTTAGCTGCTGGAGTGGGTTGTCCGAAAAGCACATGCACCGAGGCGAACAAATAACCGGTGCTCACAACTATATATATCAGCGCTGTCGATAATCGCATTGGCTCCTCGATGGCGTGAACCGCGGAACCAGACGCGGCCCGCGCGCTTCGCGGCTTTGATCGGGAAGGGGACGCGCGGAACGGAATCTTCCGCGCGTCTGATGCGCCGCCCTTCGGCAAAGCGGCTTCGTTC
>JBOHWJ010000223.1:0-2505 GCA_050736495.1 Binataceae bacterium (SeqCode)
GCGCTCGACCATCTGTTGTACGAAGACGCCCTCGACCGCCTCGTTGGCCCCGCAGACATCGGCCGCGCCGAGCCGGTTGAACGTGAGCGCGGCGGCGGCGATGGTGATGGCCACGAATGCCAGCCACCATCGCGGTGTCATACGCTGCGAATCGGCGCTCATCGGCCGTTCACTCGCGCGGCCTCTTCGGACGAGTCGTGGATCGAACTTTCGCGCGGCGATGCCTTCACTTGAGGTCAAGCCGGAAGATGCTGATGCGGGCGACGCGAGCCGAATCGTAGCCGCGCCATTTGGCTGGTGCGACCAAGCGGGGGCCGACGCGATCGAACTTGAGCCGAGCGAAAAAGCGCGCGGCGCGCTCCTCGGCGGTGCAGGCGAAAACGTAGCGCAGACGGCGCGCGCGCGCCTCCTTGACGATCTCGCGTACCAGTTCGGCTGCGACGCCTTCGCCCTGGAAACGCGTCAGCGTATAGAGTGCGGTGATTTCGCCGGC
This sequence comes from Binataceae bacterium (SeqCode), assembly GCA_050736495.1. Taxonomy (GTDB): domain Bacteria; phylum Desulfobacterota; class Binatia; order Binatales; family Binataceae; genus JBOHWJ01. Next base: position 494 of record JBOHWJ010000223.1, read on the forward strand.
GCGTTCGCGCCGATATGGTTCGGTCAGCAGCGAGCAGATTCCCGCCAGATGCTCGTCGCCGACGCGATAGCCGAAGCATGAGGGCAGGAGCTTCGCGATCTCCTCGGGCGAGCGCGTGAGCAGATAGCCTTCGTTTTGGCCGCGTAGCACCAATGCCTGCACTTCCTCGAAGTCGTCGATCGAAACCTGGCGCACACGGCCGTATTGCGTCTCGGTAAAGAGCGTGCCGGTGCCGGCAAAGCTGAACAGTTCCTCGTAGACCTCGCGCGGGGAGGCGAGGTTGACCGAGCTAACGCCGTCGCTGAGCGCGCGGCGGCCGGCGCGCAGGATGGCGCGGCGGACTGGCGAACGCTCGCTGGTGAGCGCGCGGCGGATCCGCCGCATCTCGACGAACGACAGACGGCGGCCCTCGGCGTCGGCGAGGCCGCCGCCGCGTTCGAGGAACAGCAACTTGAACACCCGCAGGCGGCTGGCGAGTTCCTGAGCGAAGACGGTCAGGTCGGCGGCATCGCCGGCTTCGGCGGCGGCGACAACGATCGAGCCGGCGCGCAGGCCCTGCCAGATCCGCGCGACGGCGGAGTCGGGCGGATACGGGCGCGTGCGCAGGCCCTTGGCCGGATTGAACATAGGCGGTTCGATACGCGGAATCAGGCGGCCCATCCGGCGCATCAGGCGCGGCAGCGCGCTGGCCGAGGCGATAACGATGCAACGGGTCTGATTGCGGCGCAGTTCGCGCAACGTGCGCACCAGCGAGTCGAGTTCGCTCAGGCGCTCACCGCTCGGCGGCACCATCGCGAACAACAGGCTCTTACCGTAGAACTCCTCGAGGTAGAAGGTTTTCTCGGTGAAGAGCGGCACTTTGGAACTGGTGCGCGGCGGTTGCAATAGCTGGTTTTCGTTCACGGCCACGGAGTTGCAGTCGGCCATGCGATTACGTTGATTTTACGGTGGCGAGCGGCGCAAGTCGTCTTCACACCGCCGCCGCGAATATGGTTCTGGCGATGGACGGAGATCTCGCCTTGGCCGCGACCGCGGGGCGCGGATACGCCACGCGTTTCAATTCGATGCGGCGGGCCGCTTCAATTTTTGACGACGGCAGTCGCAGTGGCGGATGCGGTCGCACCGGCGATGCCGGCGGCGCGGCCGGCCACCATCCGATGCATGATCGCAGCGGAGGGTTTCGAGGAGGCGACTTCCTGCAGCGTGGTCTGAGAGAACACTTCGAGCAGCACTCGTTGTCCTTCCTCCCACACCCGGAACATCCGGCATGACGGCTGCAAGTCGCATGCGGTGCCGCCCTCAACGCATACGTTGAGCGTGATTGGCCCCTCGACCGCTTCGATCACGTCGCGAAACGAAATCGAGTGGGCAGCGCGCCCGAGTTGATAGCCGCCGCCGGGGCCCCGCCGTGCGCGCACCAGCCCGCGCCGCATCAGATCGCGGATGACCTTTTCGAGGTAGTACTTGGGAATATGCTCTTGCTGTGCGATCTCGGCGCCACGCGCCACGCCGTCGGGATGGTCGGCCAGATGGATCATCGCCCGCAAAGCGTATTCAATCTTGCGCGGTATCTGCATCAGGCTCATGGCCTACCTCCGGCCGCCGCCTCAGCGGCGTTTAGGGGGAGCGCCTTCGCGGGTTTCGCGCGACGGCCGTTGGTGGTGCGTCCGCCAACGACACGCTCGACATATTTGACCAGCAGGTCGCTTTCGACATTAACGACGGCGCCTGGCCCCTTGATTCCCAGCGTGGTGACCTTGAGCGTATGCGGGATGAGCGCACAGCTGAAGCGGTGGCCGTGGATCCCAAATACGGTCAGACTGATACCGTCGATGGTGACCGAACCCTTTTCGATGAGGTAGCGGGCTTCCCGGGCGCCGACCTCAAAAACGTAGAGCCGCGAGTCACCCTCGGGCTTAATCGAGACGATGCGGCCGACGCCGTCAACGTGGCCCGATACCAGGTGGCCGCCGATAAGCTTGCCGAGGGTAAGGCAGCGCTCGAGGTTGACG
>JBOHWJ010000224.1:0-4169 GCA_050736495.1 Binataceae bacterium (SeqCode)
GTCACGCCCAATGCACGATGAAGCTCCCAAGAGCTAATACCGTTTTTGTCATTAACGATCATCCACACAGCCGGGAGCCACTTATCCAAACCGAGCGGACTATCCTCGAAAACCGTTCCAGTCTTCAAGCTAAACTTCGGACTGTCATGCTTGCTGTAGCATTTCCAGACGCGGGCCTTTTCGAGATAGATCACGCGATCCGAATTGCAGCGAGGGCAGCGCACGACGCCATCTGGCCAGCGAAGTTCAACCATAAACTTGCGGCAATTGTCATAGTCCTGAAAGTAAATAACGGCTTCTCTGAGTGTGTGTCCGAGTTTCATAACTCAGATTATGCCATTCTAAGTTTGGTCTGTCAAGTATATTCTTACCCTAACTAGGTCCGGCTCTAATCCCTGCTTGGGCTGAGTCCTGTTGGCCGCATACAGAATTACCGGGCGCCCGGTATATTCAAAAACCTTGTGCAAGTACTTTCGCCTGACGCCGTCGAAATCGATCGCAATTGGCGTTGTCGGAGGCAACTCGCCGCGCTGTATGCGTTGCTGGATCTCAAGTGCCGACTTCTGCAATTCTTGCAGAATCTCCCCCCACGTTGGCATGGTGGCTCTGGTGTCCAGGCTTAGGAGTTGGAACTACTGGAGGTCGAGAAAATCACAGGCTTCGGATCGATTATGCCGAGATACATCTCGGCCTGCTGAACCGCCGCCTCGTATCCGCCATACACTAGCAAAACATCCATCACACCAGGGTTCGATGCCTGCAGTGACTGCTCAAGTCACCGTTTTTTCAACCTGTCGCTCGTCGTCCATTTTTGGCTCCTTCCCTATTATAGGGTTGAATAGGACTTACTAGAGTTAAGTCAAACGCGAAAAAAGAATTACGCTGGTCTCACCGCGCACCGGGCCGGACCCGGCAGAATCGACACGAGCATATCTCTCAGCGTCTCGCTTATGATAGACCATTTGAGCCCTCGAATGGCAACGCCCAAAAGAGCGCCAGAAAGGGGCGCCCTGAGGCGAATGATCCTTATCCCGTAAGCTGAGCACGAACCACCGTGAAACTTTGCACCCTTGACGAAGCGATCAGGCCTCGATTTTCACGCAGCCGTGGCTCGAGGCGGGGCGCACCGCGTTAGCGGCGGTTATCGCGGACCGTTGCAAGCACCGCCTCGATCACGTAGCTCATGTCCTCGCCGCTCATCGCGGGGAAAATCGGCAGCGACAGGCAGCGGCTGTAAATTCTCTCGGCCACTGGAAAATCTCCAGTTCGGTAGCCATAGCGCTTCTGGTAGAAATCCATCGTGTTAAGCGGAATGCAATGGACGGACGTGCCGATGCCGCGTTCACGCAGGAGTTCAACGAACCGATTGCGATCGAGCTTCAACTGTTCCGGCCTGATGCGCAGTACGTAGAGATGCCAGGCGTGCTCGATGCCAGGTCCGGCCGCCGGGATTTCGAGTGCGCCTTCGCGGCCGAACGCTTCATTGTAGTTGTGGGCAATCGCCTGCCGCCGGCGCGTCAGGTCGTCGGCGCGGCGCAACTGCGCAAGACCGATCGCGGCATGAACATCGGAGAGATTGTACTTGAAGCCGGTGTCGTGAATTTCGTAGTACCATGAACCGCCGCGGTCGTAACGCTTCCAGGCGTCGCGATCCATCCCATGCAGGCTCGCCACCGCGATTTTCTCGGCCAGCGCGTCGTCTTCGGTCGTGATCATGCCGCCCTCGGCGCTGGTGATGTTCTTGGTCGCGTAAAAACTGAAGCAACTGACATCGCCGATAGCGCCGATGCGCGTCATGCCGCGGCCGTCGAGAAACCGCGCTGATCCGGCCGCGTGGGCCGCGTCTTCGACAATTCTAAGATCATGCGCGCGCGCGATCGCGAGCAGACGGTCCATGTCGCACGGCTGGCCGGCGAAATGGACTGGCAGCAGCGCGCGGACGTTGCGATGCTTGTCGTTTGCGAGCGCCTCCTCGATGCGGGCGGGGTCGATGTTCAAGGTATCCGGGTCGACATCGACGAAGAGCGGCCGCGCGCCAAGGTAGCCGATCACTTCGGCGGTCGCGGTGAAGGTGTAGGGCGTGGTGATGACCTCGTCACCGGGGCCGATGCCGAGCGCGAAGAGCGCGAGATGGAGCGCGCCGGTGCAATGGGCGACCGCCAGCGCGTTGCGCGCGCCCACGTAGGCGGCGAACTCCTGTTCAAAGCGCTTGGCCTTGGGCCCGGTCGTAAGCCATCCGGAACGCAGAGTGTCGAGAACCTCGCGCTCTTCGTCCGGCCCGATCGAGGGGCGATGAAACGGAACCTGTCGCATCTGATGTTCTGTCCGGCTGCGCGGCGGCATTGATGGCGCCGATGATGTCGGTGTCCGCGGCCGCCGCTTAGCGGCTGCTCGCCTCTTCGCCCGGTCCGGCGGCGCCGGGCGGCGGCGGACCAGGCATCACGTAAGTCGGCACGCCAGTCTTTTTCTCGACCGCAACCTGCAGTTTATGCATGTCGATATCGTCCCGCAGGCCGCGGCGGTTGATCTCGTGAACCGCGAGGTTCCACAGGCCCGGATACTTGCCGTAGAGATCTTTGTGGACTTCGACATAAAGAGAGTTACCGCGCCATCCGAACTTGATCGGCTGGTAGACGATCAATCCCGGCGTGCCGGCTTTCACCTTGTGGAAGAGGCGATCGATATCCTCGGGGTAGAGCCGGATGCAGCCGTGGCTGACTTCCATGCCAACGCCCCATGGAACGTTGGTACCGTGAATTCCATACTCCGGTATGCTCAAGTCGAGTTTGTAATGGCCCAGCGGATTGTCGGGATCATCGCCGTAGACGACGTGCTCGGCCTCGCCGTCACGCTCGAGATGTTCCTCGTAAATGTCTTGCGGCACCACCCAGGTCGGATTCTTGACCTTCGCGGTAACATAGAATTTGCCGAGCGGCGTCTTCCAGTCAAAGCGGCCGAGTCCCACCGGAAAAGTATAAACGACCGCCGCATGGGCGTTGGAAACCGGAAACAGTTTGCCGTGGCGGCGGCGCTCGGTCGGCGACGGGTAGTAGTAATAGAGCCGCATCTCGGGGACATTGAGCACAAGTCCCACGTGCGGCGCGTCGGGCAGAATATGTTCGGACGGCAGAATGATGGTCTTGCCGGCGGGCGGCGTCCACCAGTCGATACCACCGTTGGCCTCGGAAATCTCCTTGGCGCTCAGGCCGAACCAGCGCGCGACATCGAGCAAGGTGTCGCCGGACTGAATCGTATAGGTGGTATCGGAACCGATGATGTCGTCGTGCCCGTGCGGCAGGGGATAGGCGTAGAGCGGGCGTGCGGCGAAGTCGGTTTCTTTCCAGCCATGTGCGAACGACGGCGCCGCCGACAGTGTGATTACCGCTATCGCGATCAGCGCCAGGATCCATCCGGCAATTGATTTCTTCGACATTTTATCTGGTCAGAGCACGCTCGCGTACGTGACGTGACATCGCCGCGAGCCTCCAGCAGGCACCCTCGCCTCCAACGCAGATTCTAAGTAAAGGCCGGTTACCGGGCAACTGGCCTTAGGTTGGCGAATTTAAGCACTAGTAACTTAATGCCGACACGATCGAAGTGGACCCATACTTTGGCGGCGTCGCCGCGTCCTTCGCGCCGGCGCACGACGCCCTGTCCGAACATCTGATGGATCACGTGCGCGCCGATCGCGAAGCCGTCGCGCGAAGTATCGTCGTCCGCCGGCACTTGGCTATCGGTGTAATCGACATAGGGTTCGCGCGACGGCGCGCGCAGCAACGGCGGCAGATCCGGGTCGGGCGCGATGCGGCGCAGCAGGTCCTGGGTGATCTCGGCCAGGAAACGCGACGGGCGCGCCTCCTGGCGATTGCCGTAAAGCTCGCGCGAGAACGTATTGGTCAGGTAGAGCAGCCGGCGCGCGCGGGTCATGCCGACGTAGCAGAGGCGGCGCTCCTCCTCGATTTCGTGCGCGTTGTCCTGCGCGCGCGTATGCGGAAACAGGCCCTCTTCCATTCCGGTGACGAACACCACCGGATATTCGAGGCCCTTGGACGTATGCAGCGTCATCAGGGCCACGCGTCCGCCTTGTGAAGCGACTTGATCACTGTCGTTGACCAGCGCCACACGTTCGAGAAATTCCGCGAGTCCGCCCGGGCCGTGCTCACTGTCGA
>JBOHWJ010000225.1:0-11845 GCA_050736495.1 Binataceae bacterium (SeqCode)
CATCTTTCGTGAAGGAGCAGTCGGCGAAGGCCGCCGCGCGCGGCGACGATCCGCGCGCCCGCGCCGTGGGCTTCCTGATGGCTCTCTATCAACGCCGGCTCGCCTCCAGTGCGTATGCGCTGCGTCATTCGCTTGAAAACCGTGCTCAGCGGCTGACGGACAACCTGAAACGCGCTCGCGAGCTCGCTTCAACCGCACCTGCGGACCTTCCAGACGCGGAAGACCTCGACGAAATGGAAGAGGCGGAGCGCGATCATTTCGAGCAGCTAATCGAGGCGGTCACGATTGCGCAGAGTCCAGCGCAGGTGCACGAAGAAGTCGAACGTCTTGGACAACTCGCTGAACGGGCAAAGGCGCTTGAAGAAGCGGGAGCCGAAGCGAAGCTTGCCAAGCTTCGCGCCGTCCTGCGCGAACAGGGATTTTTCGACAAACCGGATGAACGCCTTCTCATCTTCACGGAATTCCGCGACACGCTCGATTACCTGGTCGATAATCTGCGGAAATGGGGGTTTCGCGTTGGCTTTATCCACGGCGGCATGGCGATCGGCACTCGCGATGACAAGGGCACACGGCTCTTCGTCGAGCAACAATTCCGCGAGGGCGCGATCCAGGTGCTGGTGGCGACTGAAGCGGCGGGCGAAGGAATCAATCTTCAGTGCTGCCACATCATGTTTAACTATGACATCCCGTGGAATCCGAACCGGCTCGAACAGCGGATGGGCCGCATCCATCGCTATGGCCAGCTCTTCGACTGCCTGATTTTCAATTTTGTCGCGACCAATACCGTCGAAGGGCGCATTCTGGATCGGCTGCATGAGCGGCTCGCCGAAATCCGCAACGCACTCGACGATGACGCTGTCTTCAACGTGGTGGGCGAAGTCCTGCCGGCCGCGCATATCGAGCGCGTGCTGCGCGACTATTACGCCGGCCGGATGGGCGACGCCGATTTGGAGGATCGTCTGCTCAGCGTTGTCAGCGAGGATCGCTTCCGTGCGATCTGCCAGAACGCACTCGAAGGCCTCGCGACTAAGCGGCTCAACCTCGCGATGCTGATCGAGCGTCGCGCCCGCGCTCAGGAACGGCGCGTGGTGCCCGAGACCATCGCGCGCTTCCTGGCACAATCCGCGCCGTACGTGCCGTTTCCGTTGAAGGCGGTGCCCTCGATGGCGCACGCCTTCGACCCTCCCGCGACCCCTCAAATCTTGCGGCGTTACGAGAGCGAGCCAAGCTGGAAGCTTCAGCCCATTTCCAATCGATATCCGCGGCTCTCAACCGACCGCGACACCGCCGACAAGCACAGTCTTGAATGGGTTACGCCCGGTCATCCACTGTTTGAGGCGCTGCGGCGTCATACGGTCGATAAGTCACGCGATTCCCTCGCCGATGGCGCTTGCTTCTTTTCGCTTGAGGTCTCGGCGCCGACGCGGATTGACTTCTATCGGGCCAAGATCGTCGATGGACTCGGCGACACCATCCATGAGCGGCACTTCGCCGTGGAAACGGGCGCGGAAGGGGAGACCAATCTGCGGGATCCCGGAGTTCTCGGTAATCTCACGCCGGCCTCCGCGCCAAACACCCTGCCGCCGGTCGCGCAACTGCCCGAGCCGCGCGCATGGCTCAGCGATCACGCTTTGATGCCCTTTCTCGAAGAAATCCAAAAGGATCGGCTCGCCGAAGTTCAGCGGGTCGCGCGCCATGTCGATCTTTCCTTGACCGAACTGATCTATCGCGAGGACCAGCGAATCGCGCGTTTGCAGGAGGATGCCGAACGCGGGGTCGAGGGCGCCGCCGGCAATCTGCGGCAAGCGGAAATCCGTCACGCCGAACTGATGGAGCGACGCGAGCGTCGCCGCCGGGAACTGGAACGTCAAGCTTCGCTCACCCTTCAGGACGTTCAGCGGATGACCAGCGTGATCGTGCTGCCGCATCCCGAGCGCGACCAGCCCGAGATTCGGAACCTGCGCCCCGACCCCGAGACCGAGGCTATCGCGATGCGCGTCGCAACGGACCACGAACTTGCTCTGGGCCGGCAGGTTACCGACGTGCATGAGCGCGACCTTGGCTATGACATCACGAGCCTCGACACGAATTCCGGCGAGCTACGTCTTATCGAAGTAAAAGGGATAGCCGGTGATGAGGGCATCGTTGGACTGACGCCAAACGAAAAGCGCACTGCCGAAGACCGCCGCGACTGCTACTGGTTATACGTCGTGACTCGCTGCAAGCTCGCGGATGGCCCGCGGTTGATGACCATAGGAGATCCCGCACAATTGGAATGGGACGAGATCAGAAAGATCGATCACTACGCACTGCAGGTCGCCGCGTTGGGCGGGAATAGATGAAGGTTCGCGACGCCATCGCTATGCCGGGGGCCGATGGATGATTCCTCGCCGCTACCCGCGGGAGCCATCGCCAATTCAAGCACCCCTCGAAACCCGGACGCGTAACGGTCGCCGGAGATGACCTTGCCCCTGGCACGTTGACCAGTATTTTGAAGCAGGCTCAAATCAACCAAGGATAACAATATGCGGTATGCGGTCGTAATCGAGAAGGCAGACGGCAATTACTCGGCGTACGCGCCGGACCTGCCCGGATGCGTGGCGACCGGCGCGGCGGTCGAGGAAGTAGCGCGCGAAATCAAAGATACGATCCGCTTCCATCTGGATGGCATGCGTCAGGACGGCATACCGGTTCCGCAGCCGTCGGCCGTCCGCGAGTACGTCGAGGCGTAGGAACGGATTTTCGATGTTCAAGGATCTGGCTGCCAAATGGCCCCCATGCTGATACCCAAGGAATGTAAGCGGCTGGCGGAGGTGGATTTTCCTATTGCGGTGGTGAGCGCGCATTCCGCGCGCGAGAAATCCATCCGGCATGGACATCCGAGCACGCTGCATCTGTGGTGGGCGCGTCGGCCGCTGGCGGCATGCCGCGCGATGCTCCTCGCGCTGTTGCTCCCCGACCCATGCGACGAGAATTGCCCGAGCGATTTTAAAAATGACGCGCGAGCGCTACTGCAGGGCTTTCCGGGAATCGTGCTCGACCAAACCGCGCTCTCGCTTCGCCGCGCGCTCCTGCATTTCATCGGCGACTTTGCCAATTGGGACCACGCGGCGAAGCCGCGCTATCTAGAAGTCGGGCGCGGTCTGGTGAAGGCCGCTCATGGCGACCCCTCAGGCAAGATGCCTGAGCCACCCCTGGTGGTTGATCCGTTCGCTGGTGGCGGCTCGATTCCGCTCGAAGCGCTGCGGCTTGGATGCGACGCCTTCGCGAGCGACCTGAATCCGGTCGCCTGCCTGATCCAGAAGGTCATGCTCGAAGACATTCCGCGCCACGGTCCGGAGCTTGCCGATGAGCTTCGCAAGGTTGGTGCGGAGATCAAGAAGCAGGCCGAAAAGGAACTCGCACAGTATTATCCGCGCGATCCCGATGGCGCGACGCCGATCGCATATCTATGGGCGCGAACGGTCAAATGCGAATCGCCGAACTGCGGCGCCGAGATTCCGCTCGTGCGGTCATTCTGGCTGTGCAAGAAGGCGAGCCGGCTGCGCGCGCTGCGTTACAGGGTCATCAGGAACAGTGGCACAGGCTCTCAGTCTGTGAATCCCTGGAAGTCATCCGAACTTTCAGCCCAACGGCGCAACTTGCCTCATCTGCAGACCCCGCTGGCAACCTACTTCGTCACCTTCCGGTGCCGCAAGGGACGAACGCTCAGCCCCGCAGCACGAGATGTGGCGATGACGGCACTCAAACATTGGGACGGCAGCCGCATCGAGCTCGATGCGGCGGTGGTCATGCCTGATCACGTCCATGCGATCTTCCGCATTCTGGACGGGTCCGCGCTCGGCGACCTGCTCCACGGCATAAAGGGTTTCTCCGCGAGAGAGATTAATCGCGCCGAAAACCAAAGCGGAGCGCTCTGGATGGAAGAGTCCTTCGATCACATCATCCGTCACGAAGCGGAATGGGACGAGAAGCGCGAATACGTCCGGCAAAACCCTGTTAAGCGAGGGTTGGCCAGAACACCCGAAGAGTATTCCTGGTTGTCAGTGGGACAGGCTTTCAGCTTGTCATCTCCAGTGGGGCAGGCTTTCAGCCTGTCGTCTCTTGGATCGGACAAAGACCGCAGGCATCAAGATGACAGGCTGAAAGCCTGTCCCACCATAGAGTTTGAGGTTTTCCAACCAAAGAAGGACAGGCAAGTTCCGCCGGGAACGGTCACACGCGGGAATGCGACCTGTCCCGCATGCGCGAGAGTTCTGCCGGTGGACCGTGTGCGCGTTCAGCTTCGCCAGCAACGCGGCGGCGCGGATGTCATTTTTGAGGAAGGAAAGAGTGGAGCAGGCTTTCAGCCTGTCAGGGTCGGCGGCGCGCGTCTGCTCGCGGTGGTGACGCTGAAGGACGACAAGGCCGGGCGCCAGTATCGAACCGCGAACGATCGTGATTACGAAGCGGTATGGAAAGCGCGGAAGGCGGTCGCGAAGCTCGCGAAAGAAAAGCTGCCGAACGGCCTCAGCGTAATCCCGGATGAACCGCTCCCGCCGCAAGGGACGCTCGGCTTTCGCGTGCAGCTTTACGGGATGACTCAGTGGGGCGCCCTCTTCACCGCCCGCCAAAAACTCGCCCTAACCGCACTAACGAAATACTGCCGCGCAGCCAAAGGCCGTAAAGATGCAAGCGAGCTGGCACTGGCGGTCACGCGATGCGCAGAGCAGACATCCTCGCTTGTGCGATGGCGTACGACAGTCGAGGCCGTCACCGGGACATTCGGCAGACAGGCTCTTCCGATGATGTGGGACTTCGCTGAGATCGTTGCGACCGGTGATGCCGCATCAAACTTCGGAGCCGCGTTGGATTGGGTGTGCGAGGTGGCGGAGTGCACAGCGAACGCTCGACTGCGGATGGGCCAGACGCAATCTGCCGATGCGTGCGAATTCCCTCTGCCTGACGATTCGTCGGCTGTCTGGTTTACCGACCCTCCCTATTACGACGCGGTGCCATACGCCGACCTTTCAGACTTCTTCTTCGTGTGGCTCAAACGCGCGCTTCCGGAAGAGCCGTTGATGCGCGAGTTTCTCACTCCTAAAGACTGTGAGATTGTCCAGGACGAAACCAAGCGTTTCGATGGTCGCGCAAAAGACCGAGAGTTTTTCGAGCGACGGATGGCGGTCGCCTTCGCCGAAGGCCGTCGGGTCCTGAAAGATAACGGCATCGGCTCGGTTGTCTTCGCACATAAGACCACGGAAGGCTGGGAAGCATTGCTTTCGGGCATGATTAAGGGCGGGTGGACGATAACCGGCTCATGGCCCGTTTCAACCGAACGACCCGGCCGCCTTCGCGCGCAGGAATCAGCCGCGTTAGCTACCAGCGTTCATCTCGTCTGTCGGCCGCGGCCCCAAAACGCCGCCATTGGTGACTGGGCCGAAGTCTTCCGCGAGCTTCCGAATCGAATCGGCGACTGGATGGAACGGCTTTCGTCCGAAGGCATCCGCGGCGCCGATCTGGTCTTCGCCTGTATCGGCCCCGCGATGGAGGTCTACAGCCGCTACTCCAGAGTGGAAGACGCCGAGGGCCGCGAAATTCCGCTCGGCGGCAATCCCGAAGCAAGCGAACCCCACAAGCGCGGTTTTCTCGCCTACGTGTGGGAGATCGTCGGCCGCACCGCCCTTGGCCAGGTCCTCGGCACCGCCGAGGCCCGCGCACGGAACGGCGCCGCTGGCGCGCTCGAAGAGGACTCCCGCCTTACCGCGCTCTTTCTCTGGACGATTCAATCGACCAGCCCGAATGGGTCCGGAGATAGTGGTGGCACAGGCTTTCAGCCTGTGGATGAAGATGATGAGCAAGACACAGGGGACGCGACCCCGTCCAAGAAAGGCCTGACTCTGATCTACGATGTGGTCCGCCGCTTTTCACAGCCACTCGGAATCCATCTCGAAAACTGGGAGAACCGGATTATCGAGAACAAGAAGGGTATCGTCCGCCTGCTCCCAATCCGGGAGCGGGCTGAATCACTCCTGGGCGAGGACGGCGCCTCAGGCGCGGCCGAGATCATCGAGCGCGGCCGTGGCGGCCCAATTCAATATTCGCTACTGAGCGACGACAAATCCGCCGAAGTTCCGCGCCACCGTGGCGGCGGGAAAAAGCCCAGTGGCTCAGGCTTTCAGCCTGAGATGACAGGCAAAATGCCGGTCACACTTGCTCCCGGTACGACGACGCTCGACCGGGTGCATATCGCGATGCTGCTTCAGTCGGCCGGCAAGTCGAACGCGTTGCGAACGATGCTCAAGGCCGAATCCGAGCGTGGCCAGGATTTCGTCCGCCTCGCCAACGCGCTTTCGGCCCTCTATCCCCGCGACAGCGAGGAAAAACGCCTGCTGGATGCTATGCTTCTAGCGGTGCCACGATAAGTGAAGTTACGAAAAGGGGACATCAACAACGCCTCTTCGGGCCATTTTGAAATCCTGAGAAAAGCAACTGTTCTAAAGTAGCGGGACGACGATGATTAACGAACAACTCCTCAAACGCATCACAATTGATCCGAACATCTGCTTTGGCAAGCCATGCATCCGTGGGCATCGGCTGTGGGTATCCTTGATCCTCGATCTGCTGGCCAACGGCTCGACTGTTTCGGAAATTCTGGACAACTACGCCGGGATTGAGGAGGCCGACGTGTTGGCGTGTATCGCCTATGGCGCCGAAATGGCGCGCGAGCGATTCGTTGAAATCCCCATCGAAGCCAAGCCTTGAAGCTGAAATTGGACGAAAATCTTGGCAGGAATTGCGCTCGGCTATTCGAGGCGGCCGGACACAATACCTCGACCGTGCATGCGCAGAATCTTTGCGGAGCTAATGACACGGGCGTTATCGGCCGCTGCTTGGACGAAGCCAGAACGCTAGTCACTCTTGATCTGGATTTTAGTAACCCGTTGCGGTTCAAACCATCAGACTATCGCGGAATCGTGGTTCTGCGGCCACGGAGCCCTGCCTCTCTGCGTGAACTGGAGGAGCTTTGCCGGACTGTACTCGGTGGGATAGCGAAGGAAGAGCTGGACGGCAAACTGTGGATTGTGGAAATAGGCCGTATCCGAATTTATCAGGAGGAGGCGTCACAATAGGTCATAGGCGCAGCGTCTGATGGAGCCCTGGTACAAAGTCGTTCAGCCGCGCGCCGAGGTGCGGGAAGGCCGTTCGTTTAATCCCGACGAATTCGCGATCGCGCTGGAACAAGTTGCCGCCGGCACCGCGCCGCAGGACTACACCAACCCGATAAATTTCTTCGCCCGTACCTGCTTCACGCGAGCGCTGCGTGAGCACATGGCGATGGTGCTCCGGCGGCTCAACGGCGAGACGACTAACGCGGCGCCTGTTCTGACGCTGATCACGCAGTTCGGCGGCGGTAAGACTCATACGCTCACGGCGCTATATCACGCGGTCAAGAATGCTTCCTCTCTCGACCGCTCGATCCAGGCGGATCTCCTTCGCGCGATCGAAATAAACCAACTACCGAAATCACAGGTCGCGGTTTTCGTCGGCAACGCCTGGGATCCGGGCGAGACGCGCGAGACGCCATGGATCGATGTCGCGCGTCAGCTCGCCCGCGATGAAGGGGTGGCGGCCCTCGGACCGGCCGCGAGAACCACACCGCCCGGCACCGAAGCGATCGGACGCGTTATCGACAAGGCCGGTGGCTCAGTCTTGATCCTGTTTGATGAAGTGCTGAACTACTTGAACCGGCATCGCGCCGGAGCCGAGAGCTTCTACGCCTTCATCCAGAATCTGACAGTGGCGATGACCGGTGCTCGCGGAAGCGCGTGCGTAGTGAGCCTGCCGCGCAGTCAGGTCGAGATGACCGAGTGGGATCGCGACTGGCAGGAACGCATCACCAAGGTCGTTAAGCGCGTCGCCAAGGATCTATTGGTTAACGACGAAGCTGAAATTGGCGAGGTGGTCCGGCGCAGGCTTTTCGATGATTTCGGCAAGGAGTCCATCCGCAAGGCCGTTGCACTGGCCAATGCCAATTGGTGCTTCGAGCATCGGGCGGAACTACCGCCCGAATGGACGGCCGTTGACAGCGCCGTGACCGAAGCCAAGGCTCGCGACTTTCTGCGCGGTCGGTTCGAGGCTTGCTATCCGTTCCATCCGGCGACGCTGACCGTGTTTCAACGCAAATGGAGCACGCTTGCGCAGTATCAAAAGACGCGCGGGACGCTCGCGATGCTGGCGCAATGGATTTCGATTGCATTCACCAACGACCATAAGGCCGCCCGTCAGGAAGCGCTGATAACGCTCGGATCGGCTCCGCTTCAGATTCGCGATTTCCGCTCGGTCGTGCTCGGACAGCTTGGCGAACCGAATCTTGTGCATGCGGTCGAGGGCGACCTGGTAGGGGCAAATAACAAGGCCGACGCGCTGGACGCTGATACGAAGGGTTCACTCAGAGGCATTCATCGCCGGGTCGGAGCCGCAATTCTTTTTGAGTCATCGGGTGGGCAAAGCGATCAGGTCGCTCATCTGCCGGAGTTGCGTTTCGCACTGGGAGAGCCTGCTGTCGACACGACTTCGATAGACAACGCGGCGATCGCGCTCGAAACGCGCGCGTTCTACATCCGCAGGGCCGGCACTGACGGGTTCCGCTTCGGGCTCAAACCGAAACTTGAGAAGGTGGTCCACGACCGGCGGGCGTCGTTGGATGAAGCCGAAATCAGGAAGTCCACGGAGCGGCTGGTCGACGGACAATTCAGAGGCGGTGCCACGCTTCATGTTCAGAAGCCGTTCCCGAAAGATAGCGCCGACATTGAGGATATCGCGCTCCTCAATCTGGTTATCGTTGACCCGCACGAGGCATGGGACGGCGACGGAAGCCTTCGCACAAAGCTTGTTGAATGGACCAGGATGCGCGGTCGTTCGCAGCGTTTCTATCCAGCGTCGTTGATTTGGTGCATCCGAAAGCCGGGGCGCGAGCTTCGCGACCGAGTTGAAGAGTTTCTCGCGTGGCAGCGCGTTCAGAAGGAAATCAGCGACGGCACGATTGGCGGCGAATTCGAGACGTCTGAGCTCAGGGAAGTGGCTTCCAAGGTCAGGTCGGCGGAAGACGATGCTCGCGAGGAGGTGTGGGCGAGTTACCGGTTCATCGCCTTCGCCGATCCAAAGGTGAGCGACGGGCTCGGCGAAATCGACCTGGGCGCGGGCCATTCGAGTGGCGCTCGGTCGTTATGCGAGCGTGTCATCGGTGCACTCAAATCGAACGCGCTGTTGAACGAGTCGCCCGGAGCGGGCTATCTGGAACGGCGCTGGCCGGAGGCGTTCAAGGAAACCGGCGCGTGGCCGCTCAAGAGTCTGCGACAGGCGTTGCTCGACGGCTCACTCGATCGCGTGATCAATCCCGACGAATATCTGCGGCGCAAAATTCCCGGATTCGTAGCGAACGGCGACTTTGGTCTCGCCTCGGGCACACAGCCGGGCGGTGGCTTCATTCGCGTATGGTTCGGAGAGCCTTTGTCCGCCGACGAGGTATCATTCGACGCCGACGTATACCTGCTTAAGAGGGACCGGGCCAAAGCCTTGCGCCTCGGTGGCGGCATGGCGACAGACGGCGTTCCGATAGCAGGCGTGGCAACCGACTCCGATCAACCTCGGCCCATGGCCGTGGCGCTGATTGACGAATCTGTCGGCGGCGCTAGTGAGCCTCGCACGCGAACACTTCTGATGAGCGGCTCAATTCCGCCGGAGTCATGGAACAAAGTGGGTATCCGGCTGATTCCAAAGCTGAGATCGGCCGCCCAACCAAACCTGGGCGTCAGCTTCTCTTTGGAAATCGATGCCGCTGACGCTGGTCATCTGCTCCGCGAGTTACAGCAGGTCCTCGCCGACCTTGGTCTTGCGGACCAGATCGCACTCCAATTGAAATAGAGCGCGACGCCTCACTACATCAGATAGGGACCCCGCGCGCGCTAATCTTTGGCTTGAGCAACCCGCCTTCCGCGCGCTCCCGCACAATAAACTCGGTGCCTGGCCTCCATCGATGCGTGGTTCGCAACGACTTTGGAAGAACCACTTGCCCTCGGTCGACAACTTCGTTGTTTCGCCTCAATGCAAGGGGTCAGTATTTTTGACCGGGCCTTGGCCCAGTTCCATGATCGGGCGCACCTCGATGCTGCCGAGTTTAGCTAGCGGGATCCCCGCTGCGATATCGACCGCCTCGTTCAGGTTCGCCGCATCGATGAGGATGAAGCCGCCCAAATGCTCTTTGGTTTCCGCGAACGGCCCGTCGGTAGCCGATGCTTTGCCGCGACGCACTCGAACGGTACGGGCGGTGCCCGCCGGCTCGAGCGCGTTGGCAACTATGTAGTGACCGCTTCGGCGCAGCTCCTCATCATAGGCCATGGAGTCACGGTCCAAACTTGCCTTTTCGTCTGGCGAAAGAGCGGACAATGTTCCTTGTTCGAAATAAACCAGGCATAAAAAGTTCATCGCTTTACTCCTCGAGGAATCCGCTTTATTTCCATCCACCGTGCATTAGTCGTTTGGAACGTAACGAGATCGACATCGCCCTTAACTAATATGATGCGAACCTTGTGTTCGACCTCTGGTCCTTTGATTGTGACGGTAACCATGGGTTCTGACCGATTTCGTCGAACCAATCGTTTTGCGAGTTGCTCTAACTCGCCATTCGGAACGAATAACGCGTCTACAGCGTTGACGATAGCGATGCGAAGAAATAAAGCGACTACTGAACGTCTGACGAGAAAATTGCGGTGAATGCATATTTCCGGTCCTTTTTCCGCCTTTAACTTCCCTAGTCGTCGGAGAGCAAAATGGAAGTTGTCGCTGATCGCGTATTTTTCGGCCGATGAAGTAGGTACGGAAAATCCCCCACCGCCATGTTGTAATAGCCCAACGCAACCCCGCCATAGTAAGTGGGGCTTGCACTGGGATTGCCATTGCCGCCGGTACCTACCGTGTCATCGACCCATACGAATAGATCCGCGTCGCAGCCGCTCGGATTGAGCGCGGTTGCGTTTGCCACCGAACAGTCCATCTGCTGCCAGTTCTGGAAGAAGCGATGAGGCGGATCGCCAAAGTAACTGACGTATGGGGTGGCGGGGCCGGTAATCTGATAGGGCCCGTTAGGCAAACCCTCCGGATAACGAGTGTCGAAACTCTGCCCCGGACACTGGAAGTCGTATTACGGATCGCGCGTGCACGGGAATGCGGGTGTGGAATACGTGAGGCTGCCAATCAGCAACAATTGCTGCGGAGTGGCATCCAGTCCCAGGTCCGGAATAAGCGTCGGGAAGGCGAGCCCAGGCGGGGCAGAAGCAACGCCAGCCGCAGCCCGCGAGGCGGCAGTGTGCCATACGGCCCAGTGCGTGTGGGCGCGATCTCATACTCAGCCGTGCCGGTCGCTTGCATCTGCGCCGCCTTCGAAAAGTTGCGTCTCCGACCACCGTTGGCATTGATGATTCCGAGCGAAAGCAAGCTCCATATCTTTTGGCTGGAGGGCGGAGCGTATGTTGCGAATACATTGTCGAAGCTTCGGTTTTCGGGAATCACGACGACCAGATGTTGGATCGGCGTGCGCGTGGCGCCGGCCGATTCGCTGCCGCCTTCACCACCGCCGCCGCAACTGACACACGCCGCCGCAGGCATTAACAAAACCGCGAACTTGCCTGTTTTTTTAACATGTGAGCGATCGCGGCCTTACCAGCCAACCGTCGGAAACGAACATTAGATCTCAATCGACTGCTCCTCCCCCTTAGGTGTTCCGCCGGCATAGTGTAACTTCCCAAGCGACAATGAAAAGCGCACGTTACGTGCGAACGGTCAAGGACTATGGCGAGTATCGAGG
>JBOHWJ010000226.1:0-2948 GCA_050736495.1 Binataceae bacterium (SeqCode)
CGCCTTCATGCTGGCCGAGATGGCAATCGAAATCGACGCCACGCGCCTGCTGGTATGGGAAGCGGCGTCGCATGTCGATAAAGGCGAGAATGCGTTGGTCGAGAGCTACCAGGCGCGCAACTATGCCGCGAATTCGTCACTGATGGTGACCGACAACGCGCTCCAGACGCTGGGCGGCCACGGCTATATCCGCGAGCATCCGGTCGAGATGTGGCTGCGCAACGCGCGCGGCTTTGCCGTGCTCGACGGTCTCGCAATCGTATGAGCGGCCGCGTCCAGTTGCATTACCGGCCCGGCCGGCGGAGATAAGCGCATGATTGATTTTGAATTCGAACCGCAAGTTCTAAACCAGCTCAAAATGTATCACATGGTGGCCGAGCAGATGATGCGGCCTATCTCGCACGAATGCGACGAGCATGAGCATCAGAAGCCCTGGCAATTCTTCGAGACCATGTGGTCGGCGTCGAAGAGCCTGGGTCCGGTGGCGGCCGGCGACCGCTCCGACGGCGCGCGTGGCGGCGGCTCCAAGCTGCGTAACCTTATGACCGTCGCCAGCACCGAAGAATTGTGCTGGGGCGACGCCGGGCTCTTTCTCTCGATTCCAAATCCCGGCCTCGGCGGAGCGGCGGTGGCGGCCGCCGGCACGCCCGAACAGAAGGAGCGCTTCCTCAAGCGCTTTCGCGAGGGCAAACCCAAATGGGGCGCGATGGCGATAACCGAGCCCGGATGCGGTTCCGATTCGGCCGCCATCACCACCACGGCAACGCGTGACGGCGACCATTGGGTCATCAACGGCACCAAGATTTTCTGCACCGCCGGCCAGATGTCGGCCGAGAAGTCGGAAGGCTTCGTCGTGGTGTGGGCTACCGTCGACAAGACCGCCGGCCGCGCCGGCATCAAGCCGTTCGTGGTCGAGCACGATACGCCCGGAATGACCGTCGCGCGCGTCGAAAACAAGCTCGGCATCCGCGCCTCCGACACCGCCATGATCCTGTTCGATAATTGCCGCGTGCCCGCCGACCATCTGCTCGGTAGCGCCGAGGTCAAGCGCGACGGCGGGGGCTTCAAGGACGTGATGGCGACCTTCGACGCGACCCGGCCCATAGTCGCCGCGATGGCGATCGGCGTGGGACGCGCGGCGCTCGACTTCGTGCGTGATTTCCTTAAAGAGCAGAATGTGCCGATTCGTTACGGACTCTCACCGCGCCGGCTGATCAGCGTCGAGCGTGATTTCATGGAGATGGAAGTGCAGCTCAAAGCGGCGCGGTTGCTGACGTGGCGCGCCGCCTGGATGCTCGACATGGGCATGCGCAATAGCCTCGAAGCCTCGATGGCAAAGGCGAAGGCGGGTAAAGCGGTGACGCTGATCACGCAAAAGGCTGTCGAGTTGCTGGGCCCGCTTGGCTATTCGCGCAGCGTTCTGGTGGAAAAATGGATGCGCGATGCGAAAATCAACGATATCTTCGAGGGCACGCAGCAGATCAACCTGATGATCGTGGCGCGCCGGATTCTGGACTACAGCAGCAAGGAGCTCAACTGACGGACGGGGCGGGTCCAAATGCGGCGCGCAATCGCGTGAATGGCGAAAAAGCGAGGCGGTCTCAGCCGTCCCGCCTTTCCGCTTCCATTATGTGAGCGGGTCCAACGCGGCGCGACCGACACGCTGGCTCAGTAGAACCACTTGTTCTTGTCCCAACTAAAGATTTCCAGCGTGTTGGTGGTGCCCAGAACCTTAGGCTTGGCGTTCTTCGCCTCGTTGAGCGTCTTGCCGGCCACGTAATAGTCGTATTCCTGATAGGTCAGCTTGCCGATCGGAATGCCCTCGTTCGATTCCTTGCACTCGCAGCTTCGCACCGGGCCATAACCGGTGTAAGTCGCGGTCTCCCACCCATCACGCTGCTGGAACTCAAGATGCGCAAGGTTGTTGACTTCGCGTTCGCGTAGCTTGCGCGCCCATCCTTGGCAGAACGACGGGAACATCGCCGACGCCAGCTTGAACATGCGCACCTGCTTCGGAGTGAGCCGCGCAAACAGGGCCGCGACCTCGGCGTGAACAGCCTGCTGGTCGGTTTCGCCCGGCACCAGGGGTTTCATCCTCGCTGGAAACTGGCTCGGCGCGATCAGGGGTGCGGACGCTGGCTTTTCCGCGGTCGCGAACGCGGTTTTGAGTGGCGGCATCGCTATATGGGGATTCGCCGCGCCCGGCGCATTTGCCAAAGCCGAAACTGCTGAGGGCTTCAAAATGGTGGCGCCTGCTACGGCTGACACGCGCGAGGATTGTGCCGACGGCGAAATGGCTGCCGTAGTATCGGCGGGAGTGCCGACGACTGGGGACGTGGTCAGCATCGGGGGCGAATTTGATTGACTTGGTGAGGCCGACTGAGGGGCGCCAGGCTGCGCGCTCAAATCCGGAGCGATGAGTGCGGCCATCAGGAAAATCATGACAGCTACAGCGTAACTCTTGCCGAAGGGCCTGCAGTGTTTCATAGGCGCTTCGTCTCGTTCCGCGATCTTGCACGGCCGCGGCTCCTGTGAGGGAGTCGCGGCCGTGATTGCTAGCGTTAAGGTTACTTCGCCTCTATTGCACGGGAACCAGTTCGACGCGACGGTTTTGCGCGCGGCCTTCGGCAGTGCGGTTAGTCGCAACGAAATGCGTCTTACCATAGCCGTGCGGTACCAACTGGCTCGAAGGGATACCCGCTGTCTCGAGGTAACGCGAGACCGCATCGGCGCGGCGCTGTGACAGCTTCAGGTTATAAGCGTAAGTGCCGATAGCGTCGCAGTAGCCGTCGACGTTGACCGTCAGACTCGGATGCTCCTTGAGCACCTGGGCGGCTTCATCAAGCACCGGCTTGTCGACCGGACGAATCACCGACTTGTCGAAGTCGAAGTGCACACCGCGCAGGATGATCTTCTGCGGCGGCGGAGGAGGAGGCGGGGGCGGCGGT
>JBOHWJ010000227.1:0-4230 GCA_050736495.1 Binataceae bacterium (SeqCode)
GCGCCGGCCGGAACGTGTACGTGGATGTCCGATTTCTCGAAAAAATCGGGCGCGATGCCGAGCCGTTCGGCGCGCGAGCGGATATATGACAGCGCCGCCTGCGCTGATTCCTTCATCACGTCGCCGAGCGAGCCGGTGAGCGTGAGCCCCTTTTGCCCGTTCATCCGCGTGCTCTCGATAAAAATGATGTCGCCGCCGTTAGGTGTCCAGGCGAGGCCCGTGGCGACGCCCGGCTCGTTGGTCCGCTCGGCGACTTCGGAGAAAAATCGCGGCGCGGCGAGGTAGTGCTGCACCATGTCGGCGCTGATACGCTCGGGCACCGCTTCACCTTCGGTCAGGCCGCGGGCGATCTTGCGGCATACGCGCGCGATCTCACGCTCGAGGTTGCGCAGCCCGGCTTCGCGTGTGTAGCTGCGGATAATCTCTCCGATCGCTTCCTTGCTGAATTCAATTTTGGCTTCGCCGAGGCCGTTTTCGGCCAGTTGCTTGCGCACCAGGTGCCTATCGGCGATCTGAAGCTTTTCCTCTTCGGTATAGCCCGGCAATTCGAGCACTTCCATGCGGTCGCGCAGGGCCGGCGGAATGGTGTCGAGAACGTTGGCCGTGGTCACGAACAACACTTTCGAGAGGTCGAAAGGCACGTCGAGATAATGATCGACGAAGGAATTGTTCTGCTCCGGATCGAGCACTTCGAGCAGCGCCGAAGCCGGATCGCCGCGGAAGTCCGCGCCCAGTTTGTCGACTTCGTCGAGGATGAACAACGGGTTGTTCGCGCCGGCGTTGCGCAGGCCTTGGATGATGCGGCCCGGCAGCGACCCGATATAGGTGCGGCGATGGCCTCGGATTTCCGCCTCGTCGCGGATGCCGCCGAGTGAAAGCCGCACGAACTTGCGGCCCAGCGCACGCGCGATCGAACGCCCGAGCGAGGTCTTGCCGGTTCCCGGCGGTCCGACGAAGCACAGGATTGGACCCTTGCTGTCGCTCTTGAGTTTGCGCACGGCGAGAAACTCGAGGATGCGCTCCTTGACCTTCTCGAGGTCGTAATGATCCTCGTCGAGCACCTTGCGCGCGTTCTTGATGTCGAGATTGTCGGCGGTGGTGACGCCCCACGGCAGACTGACCAGCCAGTCGAGATAGGTGCGCACCACCGTATGCTCGGCGGACTCGGGCGGAATCATCCGCAGCCGTTCAAGTTCCTTGTCGGCGGCCTTGCGCGCGTCCTCGGGCATTTGGGCCGTCTCGATTTTCTTTTCGAGGTCCTCGATTTCAGAGGTTCGCGCGTCGCCTTCTCCGAGTTCCTTCTGAATCGCCTTGAGCTGCTGGCGCAAGTAATATTCGCGTTGATTTTTGTTGAGTTCGGTTTGAACCTGCGACTGGATCTTGTGGCCTAGTTCGAGCAGTTCGATCTCGCGGCTCAAGATCACGAGAAGTTTTTCCAGGCGCTGGCGCACATCGAGCGTCGCCAGCAAATCCTGCAATTCTTCGACCGCGATCTTCAGATACGCCGCCACCAGGTCGCTCAGCCGTCCCGGTTCGCGCACCTGCATCGCCATCACCTGAAGTTCGTCGGGCAGGTACGGAACCAGCGAGACGAACTTCGAGAACTGGCTTACCAGGTTGGCCTGCAGCGCGTCGACTTCCCTGTCATGGACAAGGGTCTCGCCGAGCCGGCTGACGCGCACCATGAAATACGGGTCACGCTGAGCGAAGTCCGCCAGTTCAATCCGCGCCAGTCCCTGCACCAGCACGCGCACGCTCTGGTCCGGATACTTGAGCATCTTCAGGATGCGCACGGCGGTGCCGCGCGGGTAAAGACCCTCGGGGCCGGGATTTTCCTCTTCGGGGTTCTTCTGCGCGGCGAGACCGATTATGCGCGCCGTGCCGCCTACGTCTTCAATCAGCTTGAGCGAAGACGCGCGCGAGACCAGGAAGGGATGAATCTGGCTTGGAAAAATCACGATGCCGCGCAAAGGCAGCACCGGCAAAAGTTCGGGAATCTCGACCTTGCTAACGTCCTCTTCGGTCTCGAAGCGCTTTTCTCCTTTGGATTTTTCTGCCATAGCTTACGGAACCACCCGTCCTCGAAGCGGCTCTCCGCCGCCTGCGCTTCCACCGCCGTTGATATTTAACGTAATATACGGCCGTGGGTCAGACAAGGTAACCTCCTCCATGCAGTCAAGCTAATCATGGTTCGATGCTAGCGCCACTACAATGGAGTCAGCTTTGCCTAAATATCGCTTCGACAGGCTATTTAGCATGAAGCAAGCGGACGAGCTGGTTCCTACCCTTGAGGTTTTGATCCGCGAACTCCAGCTCCGCGCCGGCGAACTGCGGGCCCGCATCACCGAACTTGCGCGCGGCGACGCGGGTATTACCACGCTGCAACTCTCGGAAGTGGTCGCGCTTCATCCCGAGTTGCGCGCCTGCGCCAGCCGCATGGCGGAGCTCGCCTCGAAAATCGATTCGCTCGGATGTTTCCTCATGGACATCGACCAGGGATTGGTCGATTTTCCGTGCGAAGTCGATGATGACGACGTGGTGTTCCTGTGCTGGCAGTTTGGTGAGCCGCACGTAATCGCATGGCATGCGGTGGATGCGGGCTTTGCGCAGCGCCGCCCGCTGCCGGGCGCGCAAAAGCGCTACCTGAACTGATTTTCGCAGTGTCCAACTCCTCTAATCCGCGGATGGCATTTCGCCTATGGTGATAACGCTCTTTATCTATCTGCTTTGTCTCGCTAGCTGGCTTGGTGGGATGATTTTCTTTACCGCCCTGATCGCTCCGGTGGTGTTCAAAGTGCTGCCGATGAGCGAAGCCGGCAAGATCGTGAGCGCGATTTTCCCGCGCTACTACATTCTTGGCTACGTCGCCGGCATTATCGCGTTAATCCTCGCGATTTATTTTGCCGCCGCGCTGGCGCCACGCCTGTGGTGGAGTCTTGCCGCGCTGGCACTGCTGATAGCGCTGGTGCTGACCTTTTACGCCGGCGCTATCGTGCGCCCCAAGGTCGAGGCGATTCGCACTGTTACCGAGGAGACCAACCCCGATCCGGTACGGCGGGCCGAGTTTGACCGCCTGCATCGGCTGTCCGTGATGCTGAACGGCGGCGTGATGGTGCTCGACCTGCTGGCCTTGCTGAGCACGGCCGCGGCTCTGCTTCCCCATGCCTAAGCGGGAATTCAAGGCGGTGGTGCTCGACCTGTTCGACACCCTCGTCAAATGGGAGCCCGATCGGCTGCCGCTGATGGAATGGCAGGGGCGTTCGTTTCACAGCACGATGCCATGGGTGTTTCCCAAGCTCGAAGAGCGCCTCGGTGACGCCTTTGAGCTCAACAGCTTCATTGAAGTCTACAACGAAGTGATCGGCGAAATCGGCGAGGAACGTGAACGCGACGGCATCGAGGTAACCTGCTTCGAGCGTTTCGTGCGCACACTCCAACGTTTTGAGCGCGGGCCCGATGGCGAACTCGCAACCTTCGCCGAGTATCTGACCCGCGTCCACATGGCGGGCGTGCGCGCGGTGACCTGGGCACCGGCTGATCGCGTCGCCGCGGTGCGCCGGATCGCGCCGCATTACCGGCTCGGATTGCTCTCCAACTTCGACGACGCACAGGCCGGCCGCGAAGTCCTCGACGATACCGGGGTCGCCCACCTGTTCGAGGCGGTCATCATTTCGGCCGAGGTGCGGCTGCGCAAGCCCAACCCGCGGATCTATCGGCTTATCCTCGAGATGCTCAAATTGGCGCCACATGAGGTGCTGTTCGTCGGCGATACACCGCGCGAAGATGTGGCCGGTCCGCGCAGCGCCGGCATGAAGACCGCGTGGATCAGCAAGGGCATGCCGGCGGTTCCCGAGGGCATTCCGGCGCCGGACTTCATCATCCGGGACCTCGCCGAATTGCCGGCCGTGCTGGAGGTTTGAGGCGATGGCGGCACGGAGGCTCGCGGTCGCGGTGATCGGCGCGGGCGACGCTCCCGCATCGGTATGCAAGCTCGCGCACGCCGCCGGCCGTGCGCTCGCAAGCGGCGGCGTGGACCTCGTTTGCGGCGGACTCGGCG
The DNA here is from genome assembly GCA_050736495.1 of Binataceae bacterium (SeqCode). GTDB lineage: Bacteria > Desulfobacterota > Binatia > Binatales > Binataceae > JBOHWJ01. The sequence continues at coordinate 4,058 of JBOHWJ010000227.1, forward strand.
GTGTAATGGAAGCGGCGGCCGCGGGAGCACGCGCGGCCGGCGGCCATACCATCGGCATCCTGCCAGGCTACGATCGTAAATCCGCCAATCCTCATATCGAATTCGCCGTCGCCACCGGCATGGGCGAGGCGCGCAATGCCATCGTGGTCGCGAGCGCTGACGCCGTTATCGCC
>JBOHWJ010000228.1:0-3923 GCA_050736495.1 Binataceae bacterium (SeqCode)
CACTGGGTGCGCGCAAGCGGCGGCGCAAAAGATGCCTGATCGCTTACTTCAACGCGGAGAATTTGGTCGGCATGAGGATGCTGTTGGTTATCGAAGCCACCAGCGGGCCTCCTTCCTCGGTCTTCGCGCGCGCCGCGATCCATTCGGGATCGGCCTGAAAGGCGGCGAATCGCTTGTCGCGCTCGGCCATCGAGTCCCATTGAAGCATATAGACGAAGTCCTGGTTCGATTCGCCGATAGCCACCGTCCAGTAGCCGACCTGCTTGATTCCATGCTTCTGGAACAATGCTTCCGTGACGGTCTCGAAACGTTTGGCCAAGGCCGGAAGACGGCCCGGCATACAATGGTACACGCGCAACTCGTAGATCATTGGTTTCCTCCGTTACAATTTGAATTAGCGCGGCGCGTTTATCCGCGCCGACAATGAACGCCCCGCTGTCGCCGATTGCGCTTCGGATCTGCGTGTTGGGCGGGCACTCTCCCGAGTACTTAACCAAGTTTCGCGACGATGACCATCGTAGCGCGGCTCCTGGCTTGCCATCCGGCTCCTTGGCGATCGGGTGACAGCCTGATATTCCCCACTTTTGGACGCATAACGCCGTCGCACTATCAGTCGTACGATCGCAGCCGTGGAGTGGTGCTGAACAATGGAATTTCGCCATCTGCTGGTACAATTGGACAATCAAATTTGCCGTCTGACGCTCAATCGTCCGGAGCGCTTGAATGCGCTCAACGTACTTATGGGCGTGGAGTTGCTGCAGGCGCTGGAGGATTGCGATCACGATTCCGGCGTCCGCGTGGTGATTCTGACCGGAGCCGGACGCGCGTTCTGCGCCGGCGATGATCTGCGCGGCATGACCGAACCCGGCGAACCCGATCGCCGCTATCCCGATCCGACCAAGCAATACGTCGAGGGTGAAGGCCGCTGGCCATTGGTTATCGCGCGGATGCGCGCGCTGTCGAAGCCCGTAATCGGCATGATCAACGGTCATGCTCATGGCGCCGGTTTCAACCTTGCACTCGGGTGCGACTTGCGCGTGATGGCGGACAGCGCAACGCTGGCGATCCCATTTTCGCGCCGCGGCATCGCCACTGGCACGAATCTGCTGCAGCAATTCGTCGGTATCGGCAAGGCGATGGAATGGGCGCTGCTCGCGCCCGTGCTGTCGGCGGCCAAAGCGGAACGCTGGGGCCTGGTCAACCGGATCGTGCCGTTGGACCGGCTCGAAGCGGAAACGACGGCACTCGCGCGCGGCCTGGCCGAAGGCCCCACGCTGGTGCTTGGTTACACCAAGTCGGCGATTGTTCACGGCTGGCAGACGCCGCCGGAAATTGCCTACCGGTACCAGGGACAGGCAGTCTATCATTCACAGCGTACCGAAGATTTCAGCGAGGGCGTTCGCGCCTTTCGCGAGAAGCGCCCGCCCCAATTTCGTGGATGCTGAGGCTGTGCCTGGCCGTCGCGACCAAGCTCATCAGCGCCGTGGTGGCAGTCCTTTCGAGCACAGAGGGGCAGCGGACTTATCCGATTCGCTCCTGGACGGCAGCGGTTGCGAGACCCTGGATATCCGAAAAAGATGCGCGCTTCATTTGCCGAGGTGATAGCATCCATCCTCGAACGAGGTCAGCCCGATGCGGCTTTTTCGCTTATACACCGGAAACGATGGGCAATCGCACCTTGAAGAATTGGCGCTGCCGCTCAAGTTGGAAGGAATAAGTGAGCGCACGCCGATGCAGGCGGCCAAGGGCGTGATCTTCAGCCGAATGGCGCCGGGTACGTTTATGGATTGGCACAACGCGCCGCGCCGCCAATATGTGATCACGCTCGCGGGCAGCGTCGAGATCGGGCTCGGCGATGGCACCGCGCATCGGTTTGGACCCGGCGAAGGAATCCTCGCGGAGGATTTGACCGGCCACGGTCATACGACCCGGGCTGTCGGCGACGAGCCGCGTATTACCGTTACCATCCCGTTGGCGGATTAACGGCGCCGCCGTCGTGTTTCGCGGGCCGGCGATTTCGGTCCCGAATGCGTCAAGGCCCGATCGCGGCTACATTGGCGCTCCGGAGGGCAGCGATGGAGATTCGTCTGGACGGCAGGATCGCCTTGATCAGCGGCGGCAGCAGAGGCCTTGGCAAGGCGATGGCGCGGAATTTTGCAGAGGCCGGCGCCGAAGTCGCTATCGTGGCGCGGCGGCCGGAACCGCTGGCTGAAACGGCTCGCGAGATAATCGCGGCGGGTGGTCGCTGCCGCGCCTATAGCGGCGATGTCAGCCGCGCCGGCGAGGTGAGCCGCGTATTCGCCGAAGTCTCTCGCGACCTCGGCCGCGTCGATATCCTGGTCAACAATGCCGGCCGCTCGCGGCGAGGGCCGTTCGAGGAGCTAAGCGACGAAGTCTGGCAGGCGGATTTTGATCTCAAGTTGTTTGCCGCGATTCGTTTTTGCCGGCTCGCCTTCCCCGGCATGAAAAGCCGCCGCTGGGGCCGCATCGTCAACGTGCTCAACATCGGCGCCAAAGCGCCCGGCGCGGGCTCCGCGCCGACTACGGTAACGCGCGCTGCCGGGATGGCGTTGACCAAGGTGCTGGCCGGCGAGGGCGCGCCCCACAACGTCCTCGTCAACGCACTGATGACCGGCATTATTATGAGCGATCAGTGGCTACGGCATCATCGGGACGAGGCGCCCGGACAGCCCTTCGAGGAATATCTCGCGGGGGTCGCGCGGAGCCAGCGCCTGCCGATGGGCCGCCTGGGCACCGCCGAGGAATTCGCCAACATCGCATGCTTTCTCGTCTCTGACGCCGCATCCTACGTCACCGGTACCGCGATCAACGTCGACGGTGGCAAATCGCCGGTCACGTAATCATTATCCGAGCCGCGCCGGCCTCAGTGAGTCGTCTGTTCGGCGAAATGCGGCATCACCCTGGCGGCGAACAACTCCATACTGCGCATTACCCGGTCATGCGGGACCAGGCCGCCGGTGTTGAACCAGCAGATCACGCGCCCGGTGTTGAACTCCTCGCGCAGGCGTCCGAGGCGCTCGACGCATGCCGCGGGGGTTTCGTAAATCGCCATCACCTCGCACGCCCGCTCGTAGGTCATGCGTGAGCGTTCCTCAGTTCTTTTCCTGTCGGCGGCGCCAAACTTCTCGCGCCATTCCGGAGAATTACGGATAGTCGTCGCCGCCTGCAAAAAGTGATTGAGGCTCGGCTCCATGTCGCGCCGGATTTCCGCCTCATTCTCGCCGACATGCAGAGGCGTCAGGATGGTGACGTCTTCGGGGCCGTTGTCGGGATGTCCGGCGGCTTTGCGCGCCTCGCGATAAATGGGGAGATACTTGGCGATGCGGTAGAACGGGTTGACCTGCGCGGCGGCGAAAATCGGGTAGCCCATCCGCCCCATCAACTCGAAGGTCTCGGGGCTGTTGGCGGCGACGCGGATGGCTGGATACGGCTGCTGGACCGGCTTGGGCACGACGGCCAGATTGTCGAGCGTGAAGAAGCGCCCATGATGTGTCACGCGTTCATCGGTCCAGGCCTTGAGGATGATTTCGAGTCCTTCCAGGAAGCGATCGCGATTCTCGGCCATCTCGATACCGAAACCGGCGAAATGGGTCGGTAGCGATCCGCGGCCGATACCGAACTCGACGCGGCCGTTGCTGATGACGTCGAGGGTCGCAATCTCTTCCGCGATGCGCACCGGATGCCAAAGCGGCAGCAAAGTAATCGCGATACCCAGGCGCAAGGTTCGGGTCCGTTCCGCCAGCGCGGCGAGCAGCAGGATCGGCGTCGGCAGAATCGAAAGCTCCGGATTGAAATGCTGCTCGACCGGCCAAACCGATTCGAAACCAAGCGATTCGGCGAAGGCGCATTGGTCGAGCGTGTCGCGATAACGCTGGACCGGCGATTGCGGTGGGGTGCACGGC
>JBOHWJ010000229.1:0-6736 GCA_050736495.1 Binataceae bacterium (SeqCode)
CAAATTCAGAGCCGCGGTCGCGACCGCACTGGCGATCGCCTACGTCGCGCTCTCCGGCGGCGATCGCGTGATGGTGCGGGTACTGGCCGGCAGCGGCAAGCCGCTCGCGCCGGTGTTCGTCTATGGCCGCCATCGGATCGTCGAACTCGCACGCCATCTGGAATCACTCAAACCCGGCGGGCAGGTCGACCTGGCTCCCGCGCTCGCGCGTGAGATGGTGTCGATTAGGCGCGCCGGCAAGGTCTTCCTGGTTTCGGACTACCTAATGATGCCGAACTCGGTGACGCGCGGACTCGAACTATTCAACGCCGCCAACATGGATGTCTCGGTGGTGCAGATTCTCGGCGCGACCGAATTGGATGGCCAGGGACTGCAGGGCGACGTCGAGGTGACGGACGCGGAGAGTGGCGAGCGCGTGCGCGTCTCGATTGGCCAGCGCGAGCGCGACCAGTATCGCAAGACGCTGCTGCGCCTCGCGCACGAAATCCGCTTTTTCTGTTCGCGCCACGGCCTTCATTATACGCTCTACAACACCAGCCAGAGTTTTCAGGATTTCTTCGTGCGCGCGGCGGCTGAACTCGGCCTGGTGCACTAATCGCGGAAGTGGCGCCAGCACGATGGGACTGCTCCAGTCGATAGGGCTCCTTAATCCGGGCGCGCTGTACTTGCTCGCGATCGTGCCGGCGCTGGTGCTGGCCTATCTGGCGCGTGAGCGGCCGCGCCAGGTAATGGTCTCCAGCGTGATCGCCTTCCGGGCGCTGCACGTGATGCGCGGGCAGCGTTTTGGCGGCCGGCCGCGTTTTAACTGGACATTTTTCATCGAATTGCTGATTTTGTGCCTCGCCGCGCTGGCGATGGCGCGGCCCTATATCATCCACCACGGCAACCCGGTCGCGGTCGTGCTCGACAATTCAGCCGCGATGCAAGCGGAGACGCCGGCGGGCAAGACCCGCTTCCAGACCACGGTCGCTAAAGTGCGTGATACGCTCGCCAGTGACACCGGGGGCGGCCAGGTGACAGTCTACCTCACCGCTCCACAGACTCACCAGCTGGGCGGCGTCTATGCGAATGCGGACGCGGCGGCGGCGGCGCTTGACCGCGTCGAACCGGTCGACGCGCCAGATGATCCGGCCGCCGTGACGGGTCTGCTTAGGCAACTGAGCGGCGACCGTCACCTGGGGCGCATCATCTTCGCCGGTTACCGCGCGATTGAGCCGCCGGTGCCGGCCAGGATGACGCCGATTACGGTTGGGCAGCCGATTGCCAATTACGCCATCGGCGCCTTCACGCTGGCCCGCAAGGGTTTCGGCGAGGCGCAGTTGCGTGCGCAGTTGACGGTCGCCAATTTCAGTCCGGCGGCGCAAACACTCGCGGTGGGTTTGAGCGGCGACGGTAAATCCGCCGGCCACGCGGAGGTCCGGCTCGAACCCGGCGAGGTCGGAACGCTCGAATTCCCGAACCTGGCGCCGGCCAGTATCTACCAGGCGGAACTGCAGCCGGCCGACGGCCTGATGCTCGACAATACCGCCTATGCGATCGGCTCCTCGGTGCGCGCCTTCTCGGTTCTCTTCATCAGCCCGACTGCGGCGGATGGCGAAAGCCTCAAGTCGATTCCCGGAATCACTATCAAAACAGTCACGCCCGATGCTTATTCGCCCAAGGAGCTCGCCAGCGCCGATCTCGCGATTTTCGAGTTCACCGTTCCCAAGGAATTGCCCGCAGTCAACGCCTTGCTGGTGATGCCACCGCCTGGCGACCCAGTCTTCAACTTCAGCGTGCGGCAGGCTTCGGCGCTCACGATTGCGGGATGGCCTACCACTGATCCGCTCACCGACGGGGTCAATTTCCGTCTGCTCAACATCCGTTCGGGCGAGTATATCGGCGAGCATCCGTGGATGCGGGCGGTGGTCAGCGGCAACGGCGGCGGCCTGATGCTGAGCGGCATGCGCCAAGGCCATCGCTTCGTCGCCACCGGCTTCAACCCCTTCCCCTACCTGGGCAAACGGAACCTGCCGATGTCGATTCTGACGCTCAATATGCTGGGCGACCTGGCGGGATTCGGTTCGCAGGCCGCGGGCTTCCGCACCGGCGAGCCGTGGCTGATACCGGCAGGCGTCGGCACCGTAGTGCAACCTTCCGGGATCACGGACAGAGTAACAGCGGGAACGCTCTACACGAACGTGGCGGCGCAGGGCGTTTACCAGCTAGTCGATGCGGATGGTCAAAAGAAGCCGCGGGCGGTCAATCTTGCGGACTTGGCGGCGTCGGACCTTGAAAACGTTCCACCGCTGAAGATCGAGACTGGCGCCGCAGGCGCCCCCTCCGCGCCCATAAACGTCACCCTGCCGCTCGAATACTACGTGCTGGGGCTGATCCTCGTGCTGCTGGTGTTCGAGGCGGTCTTGGTCTATCGGCGCCGGCGACCCGCACTGGGACTGGAACCGTGAACCATATCGCGTTCCTCAGAGCCATGACCTTTGGCCATCCGCAGGCGCTTTACCTGCTGGGCGTGGTCGCGCTCGTGCTCATTTATTCGTTATGGGGATCGCTGCGGGACGGAGGAACGTGGCGCAAAACCGCCGCGCCGATATTGCGAGCGCTGGTGCTCGCGCTGTTCGTGCTGGCACTCGCTGATCCGCAGAGCGTGATGCGCTCGCAGGGGATGGCGCGGCCCGCCGTTATAGACGCTTCGGCCAGTATCACGCGCGCGATGCGCACCTACACCGTGCAATTATTGGAGGACCGTCTGAAGTTGCAGCCTCGCGACCCGGCGATAGTTTTCGCCGGCGGCCAAATCGAGGCAACGATTGGCGGCGCGGGCGCCGAACTTGACGGCCCCAGCGGATGTGGCGCGTGCGTGCCCGGCGCGACCAATCTGGAAGCGGCGCTCGATAAGCTGGCCGCCGATCCGGCGGCGCGCAACGGACCGATCGTGTTGGTGACCGACGGATGGCAGACCCGTGGTGACGCGACCGCCGCGCTCAATGCGCTGCGGGCCGCGGGTATCCAGCTCTATATCTTCACGCCGCCCGGTGCGAAGTCGATTCCCAACGTCGCGATGACGGGGCTTAATCTGCCGCCCGCGCTGCAAAAGGCCGAGCCGTTCGCGCTCGGCGTTACTATGAGCAATCTGAATTCCGCGCTCACACCCGGAACGATTTCCATTTACCGCAATAACGCGCTCATCGATCAACGCGACGTCGCACTGCCGCCGGGCGAAACGCGCTACGACTTTCCGGTCAGAGCGGAATCGTCGGGGCTGCTCTCCTACCGCGCCTTGTTCAAACCCCAAATCGCGGCCATGGACACCTATTCCGAAGATGACTCGCTGCAGGGCTGGGTCGGGGTGGGCGCGCAGCGCAAGCTGCTGATTTTAACCGGCAACAGCCGAGACGCCAGTTACCTCGACACCATCGTGCGCCGGATGGGCCTGCAGCCGGCCGTGGTGGTAGTGGCGGATGGCACGTACAACGGCGGCGTCAAAGGTTACGACGCGGTTATACTGAATAACATCCCGCGCGCGCGGCTCTCGGAGGGCACGCAGAACGCGCTGGTCGAGTATGTCTCCAATGGCGGGTCGCTCGCGATGGTCGGCGGTGATCAGAGCTTCGGCCTCGGCGGATACGCCAGCAGCCCCATCGCGCGCATCATGCCGGTCGTGATGAAGCCCCCGCAGCATCACGAGCGCACACGCGCACTGGTCCTGATTATCGATAAATCGGGCTCGATGGGGCGCAACAACAAGCTGGTCTATGCCAAGGCCGCCGCCCGTACCGTGACCACTACGCTCAAGTCGTCGGATCTGCTGGCCGTAATCGGATTCGACTCACAACCATTCGTGATTATCCCGCTGGAGCCGGTTTCGCGGAGCCGCCCCTATTTCGACCAGTTGATAAACCGGCTGGTCGCGCGCGGCACGACCTATCTGCTGCCGGCGCTCGACGAGGCCGAACGCATGCTCGCGCAAAGCGGGGCGTCGACCAAGCACGTAGTTATCCTGACCGACGGCGAAACCGGCGGGACACCTTCGATGTACTACGACCTGGTGTCCTCGATGCATCGCGGCGGCAGCGTAAGCATCTCGGCCATCGCGATCGGCGACAAGGCCAACGTTCCGTTGCTCCAGGCGATCGCGCGCTACGGCGGCGGCGCCTTTTATCAGACCGACAGCCCCGAGAACCTGCCGGAAGTATTCATGCAGGACGTGCGCGCGCATGGCGGCGAAAACACCATGGTCGAGAACACTTTCGTGCCGCATACGGTTGATCCCAATCCGATTCTCGGCAATCTTGGCGGGCGCCAACTGCCGGCCATCAAGGGCTTCGTCGGCACTCAGCTCAAACCCGGCGCGACTCTAAGCGCCTTCGTCGACAGCAACGGCGAGCGCAACCCGTTGATCGCGGGATGGCGCGTCGGCACTGGCAAGACGCTCGCCGTCACCACCGACGCGAGCGGCCGCTGGTCGGGCCTATGGGTGCGCAACGGCGTGCTCGGTCCGGTGTGGGATCGGCTGCTCGCATGGATGACGCCGCGGACTGGCGCGAACGAGCAGAAGTTCGCCGTCGCATTCGGTTATCGTGGCGGCCGTATCGATATCAAATTGACGGACTATAGCGACAACGCGCAGGCCACAAGCCGTCCGGTGAACGCGACCGTTACCGGACCGGACGGCGCCCATTTTGACGCCATTCTGTCGCAAGACGTGCCAGGTGAGCTTGCGGGCAACCTCGAAGCGCCGCGGCCGGGAACGTATTACATCGAACTCAAGTCACCGCTTGGAGGCGGCGCGACCTTCCCGCCGCTGGCGTACACGGTGAGCCCGGCGGTAGACGCTGAATTGCCACGCCCAGCGCCCAACTATGGTCTGCTCGAACGGCTCGCCTCGGCCACCGGCGGAAGGCTCAATCCTTCCCCGCATGACATCGCGATGTCGCGGCCGATCTTCGAGCAACGCGAATCGTTCAGCCTGTACCTGGTAATCACGGCGATGATACTGTTAATTGTCGAGGCGCTGATCCGGCGCCTGTCCTTCTGAGTCCGATGGCTGACGACGAACCAGTCCAACCCAATCATCACTTGCAGCATCAGTATCCCGCCAATATACGGTTCTGCGCACTTTGCGGCGGTGAGATGCAGGCGCGCATTGTGCTGCCCGATCGCAAGCGCAATAAGGTCTGCGCGAAATGCGGCTTCATCGATTTCCCCAGCCCCAAGCTGGTGGCGGGATGCCTCGTGATCGATGGCGGCAAAGTCCTGCTGCTGAGGCGCGGAATTACGCCGCGGATCGGCTACTGGACGTTTCCCGGCGGCTATGTCGATCTGGGCGAGACGCCACGACAGGCGGCGCTGCGCGAGACTGTGGAAGAAGTCGGGATGAACGTGCGGATCGAGCGTCTCATCGGCGTTTACGCCGACCCGGTCAATCCGATCGCCGCGGTCGTGGTGTACGTCGCGAGCGCGGGGACTGAAGCGCCGGGGCTTTCGGAGGAAGCGACCGAAGTTCGTTATTTTACTCCCGCTGAAATTCCGTGGAATGAGGTTGCGTTTCGCACCACGCACGACGCCCTCACCGATTTGGTCGCGCTCACCCGCAAAACCTGACGCGCCTGGAATGCGCGGGTCAGCCGCGCGGCTTGACCAACTGGCGATCGAATTCGGCGGCAACGGCCGCGATGGTGTCGGCCTCCCGCGGACTCTTGTCAGTGCGGATGCCAACGATACGCGCGAACCTGAGCGCCATCCCGCCCACGTACTGCGGACTACGCTGGATATCGCTATAGGCGACCTCGACCACGACCTCGGGCCGCACCACGACGGTGCCGTGAGCCTCTTCGAGTTTGAGTGCGATTAGCCGCTCGGTCATCTCACGAAAATCTTCATCAGTAAGACCCTTGAAGGTCTTGCCGACTTCGACGAACTCGCCACTTTGTTCGCCGCGCGCGGCCAGATGATAGTTCGAGAGCCATCCGTGGCGCCGTCCGTATCCCCAATCGGCGGCGACAATCACGAGGTCGAGCGTGCGCGCGCTCTTTATCTTGAGCCATCCGCGGCCGCGCGCGCCCGGCGTGTAGAGGCTGCCGAGCGCCTTCGCCATCACGCCCTCGTACCCGGCCGCGATCGCGCGCGCGTAAAATTGCGTGGCCTCGGCGACCGAAGGGGGCAGAATACGGCCGGCGAGTTCGAGTCCCGCCGACGCCGCCAACCCGCCGAGCCGCGCATAACGCTCCTCATAGGGATGGTCGATCAATAACTCACCGTCGAGCCCGATGAGGTCGAAGACAAACAGGCGAACCGGCTGCTCCGTGCGCAGTCGCTCAATCTCGCGCACGCGTCCAAAGCGCCGCATCAGCTCCTGGAAGGCGAGCGCGTGGCCGGCGGCGTCAACGGCGATCACTTCGCCATCGAGAATCGCCTCGCGGCCGCCGAGCCGCCGGGCTATTTCGACCACCTCGGGCAGGCTCGGCGTGATTTCGTTGAGACGGCGCGAAAAGACCTGCACGCCGTCGCGCGTGCGATGAATCTGCACACGCGCGCCGTCGAGTTTGTGCTCAAGCGCGAGGCGAGGGCCCAAAATGGCCAGTGCGTCGCTGATGCTGCGTGCCGGTGCGGCAAGCATGGGCTTGAGCGGGCGAGCGCGCATGAGCGCCGGCGCGGGACTCCGCGACGCCGGCGCCACGATGGTTCGGTCGGCCGCATCATCCACAACGTCCGGCGCGGCGGCGCCGCCACCCGCGAG
>JBOHWJ010000230.1:0-7430 GCA_050736495.1 Binataceae bacterium (SeqCode)
GCTTTAGGCGAAGCGAGCAAAGGAGTCGGCGACGTGCGTTTAGAATCAGCGAGGAATCCCGGGTTCTGTTCTTTTTTCTGAAGTTTTTCCGGGATTCTTCACTTCGCAGACTCCGTTCAGAATGACAAAAATGACTTGTGCAGAGGTTCCTTAGCGGCCTTTGTAATTGGGTTTGCGCTTTTCCATGAAAGCGCGCGGCCCTTCCCTGGCGTCTTCGGTCTTCATCACGACGCGCGCGACTTCGTTTTCGATCTTGAAGCCCTCCTCAAGCGGCCGTCCGAGGCATCGCAGCGCGCCTTCCTTGATCTTGCGCACGGCGACCGGACCATTGGCCGCGATTGCCTGCGCAAGTTCCTCCGCCTTGCTCATCAACTGCGCCTGCGGCACAACGTAGTTTACCAGGCCGAGGCGATAGGCCTCCTGTGCGTCGATGCGATTTCCGGTGAGCAGGATTTCCATCGCCTTGCAGAACGGCATCTGACGCGCGAGACGTACGAGTGAGCCGCCTGCCGGTATGATCGCCCATTTCACTTCCTGCAGGCCGAAGCTTGCATGCTCGGCGGCAACGCGCAGATCGGTCGCCTGCATCAGTTCCATTCCGCCCGCGATACAGAAGCCGTTGACCGCGGCGATGACCGGCTTGTAAACGTCGTAGCCGCGCAGCAGCGCGTGGTCGCCCATGTGGCGATTGGCGAAGAGCCGCTTGTCCCACTCATCCTCGGGCTTGCGCGCGCCGGTGAAGAGCGGGATCAAGCGGCCGAGGTCGGCGCCTGCGGAGAAGGCCTTGTCGCCGGCGCCGGTCACGATGGCGACACGGATGTCATCATCCTCGTTGACCCGAATCCAGGACTCGGCCAACGTCACGATGACCTCGGGGTTCAACGAGTTGTGAACCTGCGGACGGTTGACGGTGATGTAGGCGATATGGCTGCGGACTTCGAATAGAACTGCCGGCATCTTGCTGGACTCCGAAGCTGTGAAGCACCGCCGCGGGAGCGCGGGCGGTTTTGCCCAGAGCTAGCGAACTTGAGAGTCGCTTGCAATCAAGGCTGGTGCGTACAGGCGCGGCGCGAGCTGGTGTTGGGCCGTGCCGGCGCTATGTGATGGAGTGAGCGTGAGGCGCGCCGCGCCGTTTCGTAGCGCGGGCGCATTCGATTCTCGATCGTTAGGTCAGTGCGCTATAGTCATCGCGCCACGATGGCATAATAGGTCACGAGGACAGTACAAGTAAGGAGGTTCGCGAAAAGATCATGCCGGGGAAACTGCTGCGTACGAAGCTGTGCGAGCTGCTCGATATCGAATACCCGATCCTGCTGGCCGGCATGGGTGGAGCGTCGACGCCGGAACTGGCCGCCGCCGTCTCCAATGCCGGTGGTCTCGGGATTCTGGGCGCCGCCGCCTGCGGCCCCGACGAGTTGCACGAATGGATTCGGCGCACGCGCAAGCTCACCGCCAAGCCTTTCGGTATCGATACGCTGCTGCCCTCGACCGTGCCGTCCGCCGGTTCGGCGCATAAGTTCAAGGCCGAATTGCCGCAATCGCATATCGATTTCGCCAAGGCCTTTAAGCAGCGCGAGCATCTGGCGGAGTATGACCCGGTCAAGGTGCGCGGGCGCGGCATGGCTTTTTCGCGCGACTTCTTCGCCAAACAGATTGAAGTAATACTTGAAGAAAAAGTGCCGGTCTACGTGGCCGGACTGGGCGACCCGGGCTTCATGGTGAAGGAGGCGCATGCGCGCGGGATGAAGGTGATGGCGATTGCGGGCGCCATCAAGCATGCGCTGCGCTTCGTCGATTCAGGTGTCGATATTATCGTGGCGCAGGGTACGGACGGCGGCGGCCATAACAGCCGCGTCGGCACGATCGTGCTGGTGCCGCAGGTGGTCGACGCGGTCAGTCCGAAGCCGGTCGTTGCCGCCGGCGGTATCGCGGACGGCCGCGGCCTGGTCGCCGCGCTCGCGCTGGGCGCGGTCGGTGTATGGTGCGGGACGCCGTTTCTCGCCACGCCTGAATCGGGCATCGAGGATTTTCAGAAGGCGGCCATCGTCGAGGCCAGTTCCGAGGACACGATGGTCACTCGCAGCGTCACCGGCAAACCGGCGCGGCTCATCAAGAACCGATGGTCCGAAGAGTTTGACGCGTCAGGGCTGAAGCCGTTGCCGATGCCGTACCAGGGATTTATCGCGATGCCGGTATTGGAGTCCGGGCGGCAGGCCGAGCGCAAGGAGATCACACCCGGGTTCGCCGGCCAGGCGATCGGGATGATCAAGAAGATCCGGCCGGCGCGTGAGATTGTCGAGCAAATGGTGGCGGAGGCGATCGAGGTCTTCGCGGATCGCTTTCCGCATGGTGTGCAATTTGGCGCCTGAGCGTCAATGAGCGTAGGGGGTGAGCGTACGACTGCCGAATCCCCAAGTCACGCGGAAGGAGGTGAGTTTTGGCGAACCGCGCCCTTGATGACTTGAAAGTCATCGAATACGCCCAGATGGTGTCGGGGCCGATATGTGGCAAGCTCTTCGCCGATATGGGCGCCGAAGTGATCAAGATTGAACCGCCCGGCGATGGCGACGAGGCACGCCGCCAGCCGCCGTTTCCCGGTGACCTTCCGCATCCGGAGAAGAGCGCGTTTTTTATCTATCTCAACACCAGCAAGAAAAGCCTCACGCTCGACCCGGCCACGCCCAGCGGCGCGGCGATTTTCAAACGCCTGATCAAGGACGCGGACATCCTGATCGAAAATCATGCGCCTGGCCACATGGAAAGCATCGGGCTCGGTTACACGACGCTCCAGGCGATCAATCCGCGCCTGATCGTGACGTCGGTAAGCCCGTTCGGACAGACCGGACCGTATCGCGACTGGAAAGGCACGGACCTGGTCGAATTCGCGATGAGCCTTACCGGCTACAACACGCCGACGCTGGTGGACGATCCTGAAAAGGAGAATCCGTTGCGCGCGCCCGGCCATGCGGCCGAGATGCTTGGAGGCAGCACAGCGGCGGCGGCCGCGATGCTCGCCGTGTTCCATCGCGAGTTGACCGGCGAAGGCCAATGGATCGATGTGCCGTGTTGGCAAGCCACGGTCAACACGGCCAAGCTCGAGATGGCGGTTTACAGTTACGTCGGCATGCCGTTCAGCCGCCAGCGCACGAATACCGGAGTCGGTCTGGACCCGATGCAGTGCCGCGACGGCTACGGCTATACGCTCTGGGCGGCCAACGCACATTTCGTCGCGCTCAAGAAATTGCTCGGCAATCCCGAAGAATTGGAGAGCGAGATTTTCGATACGCTCGCGGAACGACAGGCGAACGACGACGTTGTGCGGGCCGTGATTAAACGTGAGTTGCTTAAGCACGACAAGGAATACCTGGTGCGCGAAGGGCAGAAACTCGGACTGACTATCGGGCCGGTATACACGGCTGGCGAGGCCGCGCGGCATCCGCATCTGGCGGCGCGCCACGCCTTCATCGAGATCGATCATCCGATAGCGGGCCGCTTCAAGTATCCGCATGGAATGGTTTCGCTGACGGCGACGCCGCCCACGCCCACGCGGGCGCCCCTGCTGGGCGAACATAATGCCGACATTCTCGGACGGCTCGGGCTCTCGGCCGAAGAACAGCAGGGGCTTCGCGCCGCCCGCGTCATCTAGTCACGGAGGCATCGCAGCATGGCACGCCTTCCGCTCGAAGGAATCAGGGTCGCCGACTTCAGTTGGATCATCAACGGTCCGCAAATCGCGCAATGGTTCGCGACGATGGGCGCGGAAGTCATCAAGATCGAATCGCAGGTCTACATCGATATCGGCCGCACCAATCCGGCCGGCATGGCCGACCGCGTCGCCGGCCCCAATCGCAACGGCTTCTACCACCATCTCAACTACGGCAAGAAGGCCATCAACCTCAACCTGGCCAAACCACGTGGCCGCGAACTCGCTCATGAGATCATCAAACGCAGCGACTTCGTGCTCGAATGTTTTCCCGGACCGGTGGCGGAAAAACTGGGCCTCACCTACGCCGAGATGAAGGCGGTCAAGAACGACATCGTAATGATCTCGGTCTCGCTGCTGGGCAAAACCGGGCTCGAGCCTTCGCGATGGGTTGGCTGGGGTCCGATGGCGTGCTGCTTCGTCGGGTTGTTCGACGCGCAGGGGTATCCCGGCGGTCCGCCGCGCCAGACCGGCGGCACCTGGCCCGACTACGCAATCGCGGCCGCGGTCGTGTTCCACGCGCTCGTTGCCCTGCACCATCGCAATCGCACCGGAGAGGGCCAATGGATCGACGCCAGCATGGGCGAGACCGTGATTGGGCAGATGCACGAATGGTTCACCGATTTTTTTATGAACGGACGCGACCGCCGCCAACTGGGCAATCGCGACGCCGTGATGGCGCCGCATAATACCTACCGCTGCAAGGGTGACGACCGCTGGATCGCGATAGCGGTCAAGAACGACGATGAATGGAACGCGCTCAGGCGAGTGATGGGCGATCCGGCGTGGGCACGCGAGGAAAAATACGCCGGCCAGTTCGCGCGCTGGAAAAACCACGAGGAACTGGACGCGCATGTTAACGAATGGACGCGCAACCACGATCATCTGGAGCTGGCCGCGGCCTTGCAGAAGGCGGGCGTCGCCGCGGGGCCGGTGCTCGACAGCGTCGAGCTTCATCAGGACCGGCATCTGTGGGAATGGGGCTACTGGTGGGAAATGGACCATCACGAGGTTGGCAAGCGCGTCGCGCCCGGGATGCCGGTGCACATGAGCAACGCGCCGAAGCTCAATTACTCGATGCCGCCCGACCTCGGCCAGCATAATCGCGACATTTTCGGCGGCTTGCTGGGACTGTCGGACGCGGAAATCAATCTGCTGATCGAAGAAAAGGTCATCTACTAGTAAATATAGCCAGTGTCTGACTATTCACCGGCGATTAGTCAGGCGCACTACGCTCTCTTATGCGGAAGGAGTAACGAATGTACTCACTGAAGGACCAGGCCTGTATCGTGGGAGTGGGCGAAAGCGCCTTCTCGCGCGGTTCGGGCAAGAGCGAGCTGGCGCTGCTGCTGGAAGCGTCGGCCAGCGCGATTAACAACGCCGGGCTCAAGCCGCACGATATCGACGGCATTATAGGCCCGCCGCTCGGGGCGACCGCCGAACATCTGGCCGCCAATCTCGGCATCGAGGACCTGCGTTACGCGGCCAGCGTGCACATGGGCGGGGCGAGCCCGGTGGTCGCCTTGCAGAGCGCCGCGATGGCGGTGGCGTGCGGAATCGCCACCAACGTGCTGATTCCGTGCGGATGGAATGGCTATTCGGCCAATCCGGTTCGTGGCGGCGGCGCGCGCGCCGAGCAAGACGAAAAGTCGATCGCGCCGCCGAATCCGCTGGCGAATACGATCGGCGCCTTTTATCTGCCGTATGGCGCGACCGTGCCGGTGCAATGGTACGCGTGGCTGGCGACACGCCATAAGAAACTCTATGGCACGCCGTTCGAGGCGATGGGCGCAATCGCGGTGGCCGAACGCAAGCACGCGCAGCTCAACGAGAAGGCGATGATGCGCGGGCGGACGCTGACGATGGAGGACTATCTGAAGGCGCGCTGGGTCTCCTATCCCTTCCGGCTCTACGATTGCTGCCTCGAAACCGACGCGGCCTGCGCCGTGGTCGTGACGTCGCCCGAGCGCGCGCGTGATTTGAAACAAGTGCCGGTGTATATAGCGGGCGTCGCCGAGGGCCATCCCTATCCGGCCGACGATATTCCGGCGCGGCCCGACCCGTTTGTTATCGGACTCACATTCGCGGCGCCCAAGGCTTTCGCGATGGCGGGCGTGACCCACAAGGATATCGACTTTCTCGAAGTCTACGACTGCTTCACCTATGTCGTGATGCTGCAACTCGAAGCGCTGGGCTTCTGCAAGCGCGGCGAAGTCAAGGACTTTGTCCAAGGCGGACGCATCGAACTCGGCGGCGAACTGCCGCTGAATACGCACGGCGGCCTACTCTCGGAGGCGCACGTGTGGGGCATCAACCATATCGTCGAGGCGACCCGCCAGTTACGCCGTGAATGCGGCGCGCGCCAGGTCAAGGACGCCGAAGTGGGACTGGTCACCGGCTGGGGCGATTTCGGCGACGGTGGCCTCGCCATCCTGAGGAGGTAAGCGGACGTGCCTGAAACCAAAATCTACAAATTGCCGCTGCCGCGCGCCGGCGGCAAGGCGGCCGAGTTCTACAAATTCTGCAAGGAGCACGAGTTGCGCTTCCAGCGTTGCGGCGAATGCGGTGCGTGGCGCCATATCCCTCGCGACATGTGCGCGAAGTGCGGTTCGTTCAAGTGGGAGTGGGCGAAATCGTCGGGCCGCGGCAAGGTGTTTTCGTGGACCACGGCGATGCAGCCGATGATGCGGCAATTCGCCGACCTGATTCCGTACAGCCCGGTAATCGTCGAATTGGACGAAGGCGTGCGGATGGTGACGTGGCTGACCGACGTGAAGCCCGACGAACTGGAACTCGGGATGGCGGTCGAGGTGGTGTTCGACGACGTCACGCCGGACGTAACGCTGCCCAAGTTCCGCCGCGCCGCATGATCGGCGCGACGGCGGCGGCGCTCGTCCATTTTCGTGGTTTTCGCGAGCATGAAGTTACGGGAGAACTGGCTATGGCGATTAGGCTTTACGACTTGGCCGCGGCCGACGAGAGCCGCCGCTTCAGTCCGTTTTGTTGGCGCACCAAAATGGCGCTGGCGCACAAGGGGCTCGCGGTCGAAACCACACCGTGGCATTTCACCGAGAAGCAGGTAATCGCGTTTGCGAATTCCGAACGCGTTCCGGTGATCGTCGACAACGGCCGCGTGGTCGCCGATTCGTGGACGATCGCGAACTATCTCGAGAGTGCCTACCCCGGCCGGCCGTCGCTCTTCGGCGGCGCGGGCGGACAGGCGATGGCGCGCTTCTTCAACTGTTGGGCCGACATTGTGCTGCAACCCGCCATCGCGCCGTTCGTGATGTGCGACCTGATCGAGCATCTGGCCGGCGCCGACCGTGATTATTTTCGTCATAGCCGCGAGGCGCGCTTCAAGACGACGCTGGAGCAATTCTGCGCCGGTCGTGAGCAACGCCTTGATTCGTTTCGGAAAATCCTGGAGCCGATGCATCAGACGCTCGTCAAGCAGCCGTATTTCGGCGGCGGCGCGCCGCTCTATCCCGACTATATCGTGTTCGGCAGTCTGCAGTGGCCGCGAGCAATAAGCGCGTTCCGGCTGCTGGAGCCGTCGGACCCGATCGATGCGTGGCGTCAGCGGATGCTCGATGCTTTCGGCGGCGTCGCACGCGGCGCGCCGGGTTATTGGTAAACCTGTATTCGTGGATGCGCGCGACTCTTCGCCGCGCTCAGGGTAACGGCAAGGCGCGTGCGCCTCTGCCGCCCATCCTGAGTGCGGCGCGCG
>JBOHWJ010000231.1:0-2362 GCA_050736495.1 Binataceae bacterium (SeqCode)
ATGATATGGGCCCACCAGGATTTGAACCTGGGACCAGCCGGTTATGAGCCGGCAGCTCTAAACCGGGCTGAGCTATGGGCCCTACGAACTTCGACACGACCATTTTCCATGTTATCAACTTTGTGGCCGATGTTTAAGTGGCACTAATAGCCGCGGTCGCTCCCCCGGCAGACGGGCGAATGAATTTGGCGCTGGCGTCGAAACTCACACCCTCGTCTCCGCATTCAAGATTTTCACAGTTCCGCGCCAACGCGCCATCCACAAGGAAGAGCCTGGGAGGCGAGGCCCTGGCATATTTTCAACATCACATGAAATCCGGTTAATGGCCCCGCATCTGGCGCCTGAGGGCGATCACCGCCTGCGCCGCCGCGGCCGCGCCATCCGCGCCAGCCGCAACCGCCGCGCGTCTTAAGGTTTCGACTTCACGCCCGCGATTGCGCCGCGCTATCGCGTTCGCATAATCGATCCCCAGCGCTTCCGCCTTGGCTGCGTCATCGATCATCGGACCAACCATCAGCGCGCTCAGGCGCTCATGTTCGGCCTCGCCGAGCCGTTCCAGCACCGCTACTTCGAGCGATCCTCCAGCTTCTTCGCTATGGCAAACCTGATCGAATAACGCGCGCAGGGCATGGTCGTCAAAATCGCCTGGCGGCGTCTGCTCTATAATTTTTGCTCGCAACTCCGGGTAGCGCAGCGCGATTGCGACCAAGCCGATTTCTCCCTGGGTCGCGGCGTTGCCCTTGGCCGCACGCGGGGGCGCCGCAGCTTCAGGCGCGCGGACTCGCGCGGCCGGCACTGGACCGCGCCGTGCCTGCGCGCGCAGCAATTCCTCGCTGATTTCGAGCGTCGAAGCGGCTTTGCGCGCCAGCAGGTCGAACTCGAACGGATTCGTCACCATGCGCAGAATCTCGGCGACGCGCTCACCGGCCCGCGCCTGCGCGCTCAGCGACTCGTGCGCCGTTGCCGCCTGCTCACGCATGAAGTAGTCGACCAGCAGCTCTGCTGACGCGACCATTTCGCGCATCGCCTCGGCACCACGTTCGCGCACCAGCGTATCTGGATCGAATCCCGGTGGAATGAAGATGCTCTTGCCGAGCAGGCCCGCCGAAAGGAAAACCTCGAGCGCGCGCAGCGACGCCTTGCGTCCAGCCGCGTCACCGTCGAAGCAGGCCGCGATGTTGCGTGTGTAACGGCTCAGCAGGCGCAACTGTTCGACCGTAAGCGCCGTGCCGAGACTCGCGACCGTCTCTTTGAAGCCCGCTTGCCATAACGCAATCGCGTCGATATAGCCTTCCACCACGATCGCGCTGTCCGCGCGGCTGATTACCTTGCGCGCCTCGTGAATTCCATAGAGCGCGCGCGCCTTGGAGTAGAGCGGCGATTCGGGCGAGTTGATGTACTTGGGCAGGCGCTGGTCGAGCACTCGGCCGCCGAACGCGATCACGCGGCCCTGCGCGTCCCGAATCGGAAACATCAGGCGCGCACGAAACATATCGTAGCAGGCGCCGCCGGTATCCTTGCGCACCAGGCCGAGCTTGACCGCCGCCTCGGTCAGCCCGCGCTTATTGAGGTTCGCGGCCAAATTGGCCGGGCGCGCTGGCGCGAAGCCGAGCATGAAGTGGCGCGCGGTTTCGGTCACGATCCCGCGTGCTTTCAGATAATCCCGCGCGAGGGTGCCGTCGGGCGTGTTCCACAACACATGACCATAGAACTCGGCGGCGGTCTGATTCGCACGCGCCATCGCCTCGCGCTCGCCCGCCGCGGAACCGCCGCCATGCTCCTCGCGTTCGGGCAGCGTGATGCCGTAGCGGCCGGCGAGCGAATGCAGCGCCTCGGCAAAGTTCATCGCCTCGGTCCGCATCACGAAGTCGAACACCGTCCCGCCCGCGCCGCAGCCAAAGCAATGAAAAAAACCGCGCTCGCCATTGACCGTGAACGAAGGTGTCTTTTCATTATGAAACGGGCACAGCCCGATGAAGTTACGCCCCGCGCGCTTGAGCCGCACCTGCGCGCCAACGATTTCGACTATGTCGGCGCGCGCCCGCACCTCTTCGATCTTGTCCTGGCCGAACCGCACCATCACCGCCCCATCATGTCGCGCAACCGCTCCGGGTAATTTGTCATAATTCCGTCGACGCCCCAGGCGATGAGGCGGCCCATCATGGCCGGTTTGTCGACGGTCCAGGTGTAAACGTTAATGTTTCGCTGATGAGCCGCGGCGCAAAGGTCTTCGCTCACGACGTCGGCGCGCGGATTGATCGCGTCGGCGCCAAGCTCGGTCGCCGCCGCCAGCATCCACGTCGGACCGCTGCTCGCGAGCAGGCCGACACGAACCGCGGGCGCGATACGCCTGACCGCACCG
>JBOHWJ010000232.1:0-7353 GCA_050736495.1 Binataceae bacterium (SeqCode)
GGGGCAAGGTGGACCAGCCGGCGGCTAGCGCCAGAAAATCCGCAATATGAATCACGCGCGTCTTCGCGCCGCGCCGCCGAAGCTCCGCCGCAATCTGAAATTCGCAGCCCGGATTCGAGAGCACCACATAATCCGCGCCGGTCGCGACGATATTGTCGGCCTTGCGCAGCGCCAAGGCGCGCGCCATTTCGCCCTCGGTCAGATTGTAGCTACCCGCCGATCCGCAGCAGATGTCCGACTCGTTCATCTCAATCAGCCGCACGCCGGGAATCGACGTGAGCAGCTTGCGCGGTGCTTCGCGCACACCCAGCGCATGCGCCAAGTGACACGAGTCGTGGTAGGTCACCGTCACCGGGAATTCACGCGTGAACGGATTGCCGCTCTCGACGATGAGCGAACTCAAATCCGCGACGCGGGCCGCAATTGCGCGCGCGTCGGCCGCGAGCTCGAGATCGTTTTTGAGCAATTCGCCATAGGCTGCCATCGCCGCCGCGCATCCGGAGGCGGCCGAGATGACCGCCTCGGCGCCGCTCCGTTTGATCGCGCGCACATTCCGCCGCGCCAGTTCGCGCGCCCGCGCGAGGTTGCCGTGATGCAGGTCGAGCGCGCCGCAGCATGCGACGCCTTCCAGTTGCACGACCCGATAGCCGGCCGCGGCCAGAGCGCGCTCGCTGTTGACGTTCTCAGAGTTGCTCAGCACCTGCGCGACGCATCCATGATGTACGGCAACGGCGCGCGCGTCGGCCCCATTTTGAGCGGCTGCCGTCGCGCCAGCGCGCTCATCGGTCCCGCCGTGGTTCTCATGCACCAGCGGCGGCAGAAATTCGAGCCATGCGCGCATCCCCGCCGGCGCGAGCCGTTGCAGAAGACCGCGCAGGCCGGCACGCTCGATAAGTTTGAGCGGCGCGAGCAGCCATCGCAGGCGCCGCGGATACGGGAAGATCGCCCCGATAAAGCGGTTGCGCACGCGTTCGCGCAAGGGGCGCCGGTAGTTATGCTCGACGTATTCGCGCGCCCGCTCAATTAGTCGTCCGTAATGCACTCCCGACGGGCATGCGGTTTCGCATCCGCGGCATTGCAGGCATAGGTCGAAATGACGCACGGCGTCGGCGTCGAGCTTGAGCTGGCCCTCGGCCAGCGCCTTCATCAGGTAGATGCGCCCGCGCGGCGAATCCATCTCGGCGCGGGTCAGGAGGTAGGTCGGACACGACTCCAGGCAGAGTCCGCAATGGACGCAGTCGAACAGCAATTCGTAATCGACCACGTCACGTGCCGGACCCCGCGCCGGCCGCGCCGCCACGGCATTGTTCGCGTCCGTCGGGGCGGTATTTTCTTGTGCTTGCGGCAATCTGTCCGGTGAGCTCGCCATCGTTCGCAATTCAGATTCCGCCCACGAAGCATCCGGGGTTGAACACGCCCGCCGGATCAAAAGCCGACTTGAGCCGCCGCATCAGGCCGAGCGCGGCGTCCGCTGGCCGGTCGAACATCGTAAGGCCGGGCCGTACCGCATCGGCCGCGGCGAGAATTCTCACATGGCCATGCGCGCCACGCGCGATATGGCGCCAGCGCGCGACCAGCTTGTGCACTTCGTCGGCACGGTTGCTTCCGCCGGCCAGGTAGACTTGTGCCACGCCGTTTGCGGCGTGCGCGCGAAATTCGGCGCCGCATTCCTGGACGCATCGCGACAGCTCCGCCGGTATCACCGCGATTTGCGCTGCGATCGCGGGTTCCGGCCAATCGAAATCGCGCAGCCGTTCGTAGATAGCGGCGGCCCCGGCGCCGTCGACAATTTCCATCCGGGCGCCGAACAATTCGGTCGCCCGCGCGCGCAGAAAGGCGATTTCCGCGGAGCCGCCGCCGAAGGCCGCGAGCAGGGTGAAGTGCGCGCCCAACCCGAGCATATAGCTCACGGCGGGACTGGTGGCGTCGAGGTGAATCAGCGGCGCCGCATCGTTGATTAGGCGCGCGGCGGCAAAGGCTTCGGCGCTCTCTTCAAATTGCGCGATCGCGATAGTGTAGTGATCGGGTATCGGCCGCACCTTGAAAGTTGCCTCCGTTATGATCCCGAGCGTGCCGAACGATCCGGTCATCACCTTCATCAAATCATAACCGGCAACATTTTTGACCACGCGGCCACCGCCATGAATCAGCCGTCCGCCATGGCCGGCGAAGCGGATTCCGATAACCAGGTCGCGCACCGTCCCTTCGGACAGCCGCAGTGGTCCCGCCTTCGCCGCCGCGACGACGGCCCCGATGGTGGCCAGATGCGGTGCGCCCGGATCGAGCGGAAGCCGCTGGCCGCGCTCCGCCAGGTGGCGATTCAGTTCGTCCAGCGTGAGTCCCGGCTCCACCACCACCGTCATATCGTCGGGTTCGTAGGCGACCACGCGATTCATCCGCGCGAGCGAGACGCCGAGCGCGGCCGGCGCGCCGCGGATTTCCGCAAGCGTGCGCGCGGCGCCAAACGGCACGAGCGTGATTCTATCGGCTTCGCACTTGCGTACGATCTCCGCGGCTTCTTCCGCGTTGGCAGGTTCGGCCACCACCGTCGCCGCGCGCGCCGCGGGGCCTTGCGGCTGACGGACGTGTTCGGTACCGACCAGCGCCGCAAATTCGTACCTGAGGCGAGTGCTGCCGATGGAATCCATCGCGAACCGCGGCGGTCAGCCCTTCATAGCGGAGCCTGGCGGCGCGGCGCCGCCACTTCGACACATCCGCCGGGCACCGGGATGATTTTGTTCGGATTCGCGCGTTGCGCTGGATCGAAAACGCGGCGCAACTCGCTCATCGCGAATAAATCGTCGGGCGAAAACAAAAGCGGCATCTCGGCCATCTTCTCGACGCCGATGCCATGCTCGCCGGTCAGGCTGCCGCCCATTTCGACGCAAGCCTTCAGGATGTCGCGGCCGGCTTCGATCGCGCGCCGCACCTGATCGGGGTCGCGCTCATCGTAAAGTATGATCGGATGAATGTTGCCGTCGCCTGCGTGGAAGACGTTGCCAATCCGGAGATCGCGGCGGGCGCTGATCGCCGAAATCGCGCGCAAGATGTCGGGCAGCCGCGTCCGCGGCACCACGCCGTCCTGCGTGGCGTAATTCGGAGCGAGCCGCCCGACCGCGCCGAACGCGCGCTTGCGCGCCTTCCACAGACCGGCGCGTTCGCTTTCATCGCGCGCGAGCCGCACGTCGCAGGCGCCGCATCCGCGCACCAATTCCGCGACCTGATGCGCGCGCTCGTTCATTCCGGCGCCAAGTCCGTCGAGTTCGATGATCAAGACCGCGCCGGCGTCCTCGGGCAAGCCGACGTGGAAGGCCGCTTCGACCGCCTTGATGATCAGATGGTCCATCATCTCGATCGCGCCCGGTATGATGCCCGACGCAATAATCGCGGAGACGGCGCGTGTCGCGTTTTCGACATCGGCAAAGACGCCGAGCAGCGTGCGATGGGCTTCGGGTTCGCGCATCAGGCGCAGCGTCGCGCGCGTGACGATTCCGGCTGTGCCCTCGGCGCCGACGACGGCACCGACCAGGTCGTAGCCGCAGCGCTCCTCCGCGTGGCCGCCGAGTTGCGCAACTTCACCATCGGGCAGGACGATTTCGAGGCCGAGGACGTGGTTGGTGGTGACACCGTATTTGAGTGTGTGCGGGCCTCCCGAATTTTCCGCAATATTGCCGCCGATGGTGCAGGCCATCTGCGAGGACGGGTCGGGCGCATAGAAAAACCCGTCAGCCTTGACCGCATTGCTGACATGCAGGTTGACCACGCCGCTTTCGACTTCGACACGGCGGCTGGCGAGGTCGATCGCGAGAATATGGTTCATGCGCGAGGTGCAAATCATCACGGGCGCACCGACCGGCAGGCAGCCGCCGGAAAGTCCGGTGCCGGCGCCGCGCGGAACGAAGGCGACGCCGCCGCGATGGAGCGCCTTCAGCACGGCGCTGACTTCGGCGGTGGTGCGTGGACGCAGCAACAGTTCGGGCGCGCTCTTTTCCACCGTCCAGCCGTCGCACTCGTAGACCTTGAGTTCGGTGGCGCGCGAAATGACGCCGTCGCCGCCAAGAATAGCGCGCAATTCCGCTAACAGATGGGAATCGATCGAGTTGCGCGAAGCGCGCGAGTCGCCTGGATTGCGCAAATCGCCGGCCGGCGCCTGTCCATTACGTTCCACCGGCGTTACTTTAGCACGATCGTGCCGCTGGTTGGTGCCGCCGCAGGCTGGCAGCCGCCGCTAGCCATTTGATCGCAGACACCGGCTTACCACCGCTGTCCCACGGGTTCGTCACAAAGTGTGCAAAATACGCCGCACGGCAGCCGGCGATGCGATTCCGCCCCGCCGCCATTCGGGGCTGCGACCAACCGAGCGTGTCGGGCCGCCGCAGTCACACTCGGCAGTCTCGATTGCGGCCGTTTTGCTTAGACCAGCGAATTATCGCGGTCACCCTCGGCAACCCGGCGCAAATAGCGAAGGCCCCCCTCTATTTCCTGGCGACTAAGCTTCGCATTTTTCTCCGCGACAAACTGATATCCACGTTCCTCCATCCGCGCGATGAAACGTTCGCCAGCGGCGGTGAGCCGGACCAGCTTTTCGCGTCCAGATTTGGGGTGCTCGGCGAGTTCAATCAGTCTGAGAGGTGGCCGCACCATCGCTCGCAATGATTTGGTGATAGTCGAACTGCTCATTTCAAACCAACCGCTCAACAGTTGTTCGATCTGCTTGCGTTCAATCGTCCGCCGCAGGCCGCTAGCCGACCGGATGAGCCATAGGATGGCGACCTGCTTGCGAGTGAGTCTGCCCATCCGCAACGCATCCTCGAGCGCCATCCCGATCCGGTAGTGGATTGGATAGAAGAGTTCGAGCAGATCGATAACGTACGCGGGCGCGGTCGGGGCCTGTATGGCCGGATAAGGATGTGCCTGGCGGGCGCGGTTTCGGAAGGGGCGTGACTTCATTTCTTCCATGCCGGACATTATTTCCCTTGTAAATAGTTTCCACAATCCGGCGTTTGACAAAATTGATCAACTGTGGCTACTGAGAAATAGTTTCCGAATTCAAATGTCTGCCGAACTCTGGAGAGAGAAGGCGTGAATTCCGAAAACCTTCTTATCGACGCCGACGGGCATATCCTCGAACCGCCCGACCTGTGGGAACGCTATCTGGAGCCGCGCTACCGGGAGCGTGCGTTGCGAATAAGGGTCGGCGCGGACGGCTATGAATTCCTTGAAATAG
Organism: Binataceae bacterium (SeqCode); assembly: GCA_050736495.1. Lineage (GTDB taxonomy): Bacteria > Desulfobacterota > Binatia > Binatales > Binataceae > JBOHWJ01. The sequence continues at coordinate 5,228 of JBOHWJ010000232.1, forward strand.
ACGGCCGACGAGCGCAACTGACGAGCGCCACCCTGCTTCATTCACTCGGCGGAATGAAGAAGCTGCAGGAAATGGGAGCACAGGTCGGGGAGTTCAACGCCCGCCGCCGGGATGCGCTCGGACGCAGCGCCGGCGAGGGGAAAGTCATCTTTGGCAGTCTCGGGACTGGCAAGAAGGAAGACACGTATCTTTCGGGATGCGCGCCCGGTGCAATGGACATGCGGGAGCGGCTGGAAATCCTGAACCGCGAACAGATGGCGAAGGCGGTACTTTATCCGACGCTGGGACTTTTGTGGGAGGCGGAGCTGTTCGATATTGAATTATCTGGCGCTTACTGCCGGGCCTATAATCGCTGGATCGCGGATTTTTGCGGCGATTCGGGCGGACGGCTCGTACCGATCGCTCATATTTCACTGGGCGATCCGGCCGAGGCCGGGCGCGAACTCGAACGCGCGGTGAAGGCCGGATGCAAGGGCGCGTTCGTGTGTCCGTTCACGATTACACGCAAGCCGCATGGGCATCCGGACCATGACGTGGTGTTTGCCGCCGCGCAGGAACTTGACGTGCCGATCGCCATCCATCCGACGCTCGAGCCGGCCGCGTGGGGCGTGCATCACCGGTTTGACGGGATCGAATGGGCGGACTGGTATTTTGACCTGTTCGCGGCGCAAGGCGTGCCGCAAGCGTTCGCGACCCTTTTCCAATACGGCGTGCTCGACCGCTTTCCTCGTTTGCGGGTGGTCGTGCTCGAATCGGGCGCGGGCTGGATCGGCTATTGGCTCGATCGCGGCGACGCCATCTATCGGCACACGGCCCTGGGCGGAACGGTGCAATTGAAGGATAAGCCCTCCCACTATTTCAAGCGGCAATGCTACATTTCGGCGGATCCGGACGAGCGGTCGATCGCGGCGATGACGCGGCTGGTTGGCGAGGACCGGTTTTTCTGGGCCAGCGACTACCCGCATCCGGACCATCCGGGGCACTACCTTGAGGAATTGCGCGGCATGGTCGAGGGAATGACGGTGACGGCGCGGCGCGGCGTATTGGGCGAGAATGTCGCGCGCGCGTACGCGCTGCTCTGATAAAAGTCGCCTGAAGCATAAAACCGCTTCAGGCCCACTCCGGCTAATGGCATAGGAGAGTCCCAAATGGCGGAATTCGATGTGGTCATCAGAGGGGGCATGGTGATCGACGGTACCCGTTTGCCGCGATACCAGGCCGATGTCGGAATTAAGGACGGCAAGGTTGCGAAAATCGGCAACCTCAAGCCGCATCAAGCCAGGAAGGTGATCGACGCGGGTGGACTCAACGTCGCCCCCGGCTTCGTCGATCTCCATACGCATTACGATGCGCAACTGTTCTGGGATCCGTATTGCACGATTTCGAGCTGGCACGGAGTCACGTCGCTCGTGATCGGCAATTGCGGCTTCGGCTTTGCGCCGGTCAAGCCCGAGTTGCGCGACCGCTCGATGCTCACGATGACGCGCACTGAGGCGATCCCGTATGCCGCGATGAAGGCCGGACTGCCATGGGACTGGGTTACCTATCCGGAGTTCCTGGACAGCATCGACCGCCGCCCCAAGGGCGTCAATATGCTGCCATTCGTGCCGATGGCACCGGTGATGATCTGGGCGATGGGTCTGGAAGAAGCCAAGTCCGGGCGCAAGCCGACTGCAGCGGAAACCAGCGAGATGTGCCGAGTCATTAACGAAGCGATGGATAAGGGCGCCTGCGGATGGTCGGCGCAACGCTTCGGTCAAAACAGCGTGCAGGCCGATTTTGACGGCACACCGATGGTCACCGACCTGATGGCGGACGAGACCGCGCTTGCGCTCGCGAGCATCCTCGGCGAGCGCAACGAGGGCTTCATCCAGATGTCCTACATTCCGGAGGCCTCGAAGTACGAGGGTGACATCCAGACGCACACCGAGAATCATTACGAGGAACTGGCGCGTGTCAGCGGCCGGCCGATTCTTTACAACGCTGTTGCCGTCAACGACTTTTATCCGGAACGTTTCCGCCGCCAGATAAGCTGGCTCGAAAGCTGCGCCAAGCGCGGCATCCGCGTTTACGGCCAGAGTGCGACCTTGGAGGTCGGCTTTGCCTTCACCTTCAAGGACTGGAAC
>JBOHWJ010000233.1:0-8508 GCA_050736495.1 Binataceae bacterium (SeqCode)
CCCTTGGCCGACGCCGTCGCGAAACGACAGAAACAGCCTGCGCCACGGTTGGTCGACGCGGCCGCCAGCAGCCGGCGCGCCCAGCATCACGGTGCGATACCATCGATAGCCGACGTAGATAAACGCCGCGGTCAGTGGGATGAGCATGGCATACAGAAAGACGACAAAGCCGAGCGGTACGTTCCAGAGGATTGGCCGGGTGATTTCCTGGTTCATGGGATGCTCCGATAGGGATGCGCGGGTACAGAATACAAAGCTCCGCCCGCGCTGTCTCCAGTTGCGTTTTAGAAAGGCGCCGGAGCAAATTCAATCGCGCGCGGTGGATTGTTGAGAGAGAGTCAGAGGCGGAGGGGGGCTTTTGATCGCACCCGTCGCAACACCGCCATGGGTGGTAACGCGACCGGCTACCGCCCCCTGCTGGCGCCTCGCGACGCTGCGCGTTAGTGTTTGACCTTCTTCAACTCCGCAACCATCTCCGGCACCGCCTTAAAGAGATCGGCCACCAGGCCGTAGTCGGCGACATTGAAAATTGGCGCCTCCTCGTCCTTGTTGATCGCAACGATAGTCTTGGAGTCCTTCATCCCCGCCAGATGCTGAATCGCGCCGGAAATCCCGACCGCGATGTATAATTCCGGCGCCACTACCTTGCCCGTCTGTCCGACTTGCAGGTCGTTGGGAACGAAGCCGGCGTCGACGGCGGCGCGGCTCGCACCCATCGCGGCGCCCATCTCGTCGACCAGCGGCTCCAATACGGTTTTGAAATTCTCGCCCGACTTGAGGCCGCGTCCGCCTGAAATCACGATGCGGGCTTCGATAAGTTGCGGCCGGTCGCTCTTTATCTGGTTGAAGTTGACGAACTCCATCTTGAGCGCGGCGGCGTCGAACGTGGGGTTGATCTTCTCGACCGGCGCGGCCGTATCGGCGACCTTGGCCGCGTCGAACGCGGTACCGCGAACGGTCACCACCCGCACCGGGCCGTCCATCTCGACGGTGGCGAGGGCGTTACCCGCGTACATCGGCCGAATCATGGTGCCGTCATCGTTGATAGTGACGATCTCGGAGGCCATCGGCGCGTTGAGCCGCGCGGCCACTCGCGGCATCAGGTCCTTGCCAATCGCCGTCGCGGTCGCGAGCACGGTCTCTGCGTTGAGGCTTCTGGTCAGCGCGGCGAGCGCCTGAGCATGCGCGTCGGCGAGATAATTGCGAAGCTTCGCATCTTCGAGCGCGATAACCTTGCTGACGCCGTACTTGGCGATTTCGCCGGCGGGTCCGTCGACGCTTTCACCAGCCACCACGGCGATACAGTTGCCGCCGCGTTTGCGCGCCATTTCGAGCCCTGCGTTTACGGCGATCAGGGTTGTTTTCGGAAAATGTCCGCCTTGATGTTCGGCGAAAACCAGTACATCACCCATGTTTGCTTACTCCTGGCGAAGCCGGAAAGGCCGCGGGCGGCCGTTGGCAGCGATGCGGCGTCAAATAATCTTGGCCTCGGTATGGAGCACCTCGACCAACTCCTGCACGGAGGCGACCTTGCGGCCAGCCTCGCGCTTCTCGGGCGCATTAAGCGCTTTGATCTTAAGCTTGGGCGCGAGATCGGCGCCCAGGCTGTCAACCGCAATTTCTTTGAGCGGCTTCTTACGCGCCTTCATGATTCCCGGCAGCGACGCGTAGCGCGGTTCGTTCAGCCGCAAGTCGGTCGTGATCACGCCAGGTATGGGAAACGCGATGGTTTCGAGTCCGCCGTCAACCTCGCGCAAAACGGTGCATTTCTCGCCGGCGATTTCAATTTTTGAGGCGAAAGTCGCTTGCGGCCATCCGAGCATCTCCGCGAGCATCTGGCCAACTTGGTTGGAGTCGTCGTCGATCGCCTGCTTGCCGATGATCACCAGTTCAGGTTTTTCGTCTTCGACTACCTTGGCCATCACGCGCGCGATGGCAAGCGTGTCGATTGGCTGGTCGGCGCGAACCAGGATGGCGCGGTCGGCGCCCATCGCAAGGCCGGTGCGTAATTGCTCCTGCCACGCCTGCTGGCCGACCGAAATCAAAATCACTTCGCCCGAGCCCTGTTTTTCCTTGATTCGCAGGGCTTCTTCGAGCGCGATTTCATCGAACGGGTTGATCACCCACTTGACGTTGTCGGTGGCAATTCCCGATCCGTCCGGCATCACCCGAATGGTGGTGGCGGGGTCAGGTACGCGTTTGACCGGGACTAGAATCTTCAAGGTGATATCACTCCAGACAGCCAACTCTTGTGGCGGTAAGAACCAGGAAATCTCTTAAGATTCGGGAATAATTTTGAAACTTCCCGACCGTAACAGTCGAAAAACGCACAGTCAAATCAACCGATGCCATCAAGTATAGCGTGATTCCGGCCGATGTGTCGCGATCGCCCGGCAAGTTCCGAACCGCAGCCCGGGCATCAATCCGTGGCTATTCGTTATAGCCTAGGCGATAGGACAATTCGCGTCCCGCCTCGATTACCAGCGGCGCGAGTTCGCTTGCAATCCGTTCGCTCGGGATGCGGTAAGAGGGGCCGGCCACCGCGAGCGAACCCACGACCGAGCGCGTGTAGTCGCGAATCGGCACCGCGACCGAGGCGACGTCTTCGAAGAATTCGCCCGAATCGACCGAGTAGCCGTCGCGTGCCACCGCATGAAGCTGTTCGAGCAGGAAGGCGCGATCGACGATGGTGCGATCGGTGTAACGGTCCAATTGCTCTGGCAGCATCGATTTGAGTTGTTCTTCGGCGTCAAAGGCGAGGTATGCTTTGCCGATGGCCGTGCAATGAAGCGGCAGCGACTGACCGATTGGCGGCGTAATTCTGACGGCGCGATCTTCCGGTTCGGCGGCTTCAAGCGGGACCACGCCGTCGCGCCGCGCGATCGCGACAAACGCGCTTTCGCGGCATTTACGGGCCACCTCGGCCAGGATAGGACGCGCTTGCCGCACCAGCCCCATATGGTGGATGTAACGGCGGCCGAGATGAAGGCACTTGATGCCCAGGCGGTAATTTTCGGTGGAGCGGTTTTGCTCGATATAACCGCGCGCCTCAAGCGTCGCTAGCAGACGGAAGACGTTGTTCTTATGAAGTTTCAGCCGTTTGGAAAGTTCGGTCACACCAAGTTCGTCGGCCTCACCGAAAAATTGTTCGAGCACGTCGAGCGAATGCGCGACGGATTGAATAACGTAGTTTGCCTTGTCGCGCCTGACCATGGTTCGATTATGTTTTTCTTCGCAAGTCCGCCGACAAATACACGACAATGATGGTTCAGTGCTTTGGAAAAGTGTTTTACTTTAGACGGGCGCGGCAAATAATGTCAACGCCGTCACGGGTTCCCTTTTTTGATGTCTAACCTATTGTTTTTGCTCACAATATTGGCCGTCCAGACGGATGAACGGGATTGCACGTGACTCCGATGGCAAACAATCTCAATCCCGACTTTTTTCGGCGTGTCGACGAGTCGGACGACGAATTGTTCTACCGCTCGCCGCGTTTCGTGGTTCATATCGACGATGACGCCATCGCCGCAGTCGGCGAGATCTACTCGAGCCGACTCCCCGCAGGCGGTGCGATTCTCGACTTGATGAGCAGTTGGCGTTCCCATATCCCGCAAAGCGTGCGGCTTTCGAGCTTGATCGGATTGGGACTCAACCGCGACGAAATGCAGGATAACCCAGCGCTAACTGATGTCGTCATCCATAACGTCAACCGGGAACCGCGCCTGCCCTTCAGCCATGAGATCTTCGATGGCGCGGTGCTGACCGTTTCGATTCAGTATCTGACGCGGCCGATCGAGCTTTTCGCCGACGTTGGGCGAGTGCTCAAGCCGGGTGCGCCGTTTATCGTGACGTTTTCCAACCGCATGTTTCCGACCAAAGCCGTCGCGATTTGGCACGGTGCGAATGAAGCGCAGCGCGTCGCAATCGTGAAGCGGTACTTTGACGAGAGCGGCGCGTTTGAGAATATCGAGATGTTCGATCGCGGCCGCCGCGACGCGCCGCCCAGCGATCCGATATGGGGTGTCGCGGGCTACCGTATCAAGCACCCATCGGAATGACAGGGGAATAGTCGTGATAAATCATCGCGGACTGAGGCATCTTGCGCTACGAGTGGCCGACGTCGAACGCGCCAAGGCGTTCTATCTGCGGGTGTTTGGAATGAAGCCGGTATGGGAGCCGGATCCCGATAACGCCTACCTTAGCGGCGGATGCGACAATCTCGCGCTCCATCGCGGCGCAAGCGGCGACCGCGCCGCGCAGGCGCTCGACCATCTGGGCTTCATTATGGCGACTATCGGCGAGGTCGAGGCGGGATACCGCTGGGCGGTTGAAAATCAGGTCGATATCGTTCATCCGCTACGCCATCATCGCGACGGCTCGGTCTCGTTCCACATACGCGATCCCGACGACAACGTAATCCAAGTTCTTTACGAACCGTCGATAAGTCCGCTCGCGATCGTTAGCGACAAGTGAGCGGGCGGCTGAAACTGGGCGCTTCAACTGCCTGCCAGGGAGACTGGCCATGCTGAAAGGATATGCCACGGCCGCGGGCACACGTGCCTACGCGGACCGTTTCCCGGGATTGCCAGGAAACTATCGCCCGATGCTCGGCCTGGCGGTCGGCTCGATCGGGATCGGGACCTACCTGGGCAAGAATGACGACACGACCGATCGCGCCTACGAAACGGCGTTGCAGGCGGCGTTGCTGGGCGGGATCAACCTGGTGGACACGGCGATCAATTACCGCTTCCAGCGCAGCGAGCGCGTAATCGGCAAGGTGGTCGCCGAGCTCGTCGCGGCCGGTCAGCTCAGGCGTGAGGAAGTCGTGATTGCGACTAAGGGCGGTTATATAACCTTCGACGGCGAGATTCCGCCCGACCCGCGAGCATGGTTCGAAGAGCATTTTGTCCGCACCGGCATCGTCGGGCCGGGCGACATGGTCGAGGGCGTGCACTGTATGACGCCGCGCTATCTCGAAAAAATGATCGAGCTAAGCCGTGCCAACCTCGATCTCGAAACCATCGACATCTACTACCTGCACAATCCGGAATCACAACTGAGCGCGATCGATCGCGTGGGCTTTCAAGCGAGGATCAAGAGCGCGTTTGAATTCCTCGAGCGCAAGGTCGGCGACGGCGCGATCCGCTTCTATGGCACCGCGACCTGGAACGGCTACCGGGTCCCGCCTGACGACCAGGGCTATATCGCGCTTACCGAAATAGTGAAAGTGGCGACCGAGGTCGGCGGCGCCGGGCATCATTTTCGCGTGATTCAGCTTCCCTACAATCTCGCGATGCCAGAGGCGTTTACGCGCCAGGAGCAGCCGCTGCCAGACGGCACCAAAGGCAGTGCGCTGGCGGCGGCTGACGCGGCCGGGCTCGCGGTATGCGCCAGCGCATCATTGCTGCAGGGGCGGCTCGTTCGCGGACTGCCGGAGCTATTGGGTCAGGCGTTCGGCGGGATGGATTTCGATTCCCAGCGCGCCCTCCAGTTCGTTCGCTCGACGCCGGGCGTGAACGTCGCGTTGGTTGGGATGAGTTCGGCGGGCCATGTGCCTGATAATCTTGCGACTGCCACGCATCCGCTGGCGCCGTTCGAGTCGTTGATGAAGCTCTTCAAGAGTCCCGACTGACTCGCGCTGCGAATTCGACGGCCTGAAACCTGTGAGATGTGAAACGATAGGACGTGTGTGCGCGAGTTATTCGCGACGCAACTCGGTGAGAGCAAAGAACACGCGCTGCGTTCCGGTCGCCAGTTCAAGCGCGGTATAGATGTAGCAGAGCCATGGGCCGAACGGCCGCAAAATCGCCAGGACGATGAACAAGACTATCGCTTCGGCGCGTTCGACCAGTCCCGGCGGATAGGCAATGAGTTTGGTACCGCGTTTCAGAGCCGCGCCGGTCGCGAGAAACACGGTAATATTCACATACCAGCTCCCTATCAGGACTAGCGCCGGAAAATAAAGCTCCGGGCGCCTCCAAGCGATCCCGATTAGGACAGCCGTCTCCACCACGCGGTCGGAACAGAGGTCGAAGATGCCGCCCAGCACGGTTGGTGCGGCCGCGCACTCGCGTGCGATGGTGCCGTCCAGCGCGTCCAAGGCGGCGCTCACCAGCAACATCGCGATGCCGAACCCGGTCACGTTGGCTCCGAACGCGGCCCCTGCGATGACGCCGGCGGCGAGACCGGCGGCGGTTGCGCGGTTGGGGCTGAGGCCGGCGCTGAAGAGCATGTGTGCGGCACGCGATTGCGCGCGTTTAATCGCCGGATGGCGCCCCAGGATGGTGTCGAGCATCGAACCTTCCTCTTATGCGCGATTATCCCGTGAGCACCGCGTCGTACTTAGCCGGTTAATCGGCGGCTGGAGCGGTTGGGGCGGCGAGATCTTCGAGACTCATGCCGCGCGTCTCCGGCGCGAACAACACTACCAGCAGCGCGCCAATCACGGGTCCAATCGCCACGGCGCTAACTGCATTCCCCAGTCCGCCCAGCGACTGCGCCAGTGCGCCGATCGTAAATGGCGTGAGCAGGTCGGCGATTGAACCGAGCACCTGTACCGTCAGGCTATACGACGTCGCGCGAATCGCGGTTGGAAAAAGTTCGGTGGAGTAGGTCGCCGTGGTCGTGCGTGCGCCCTGGAAGGCGAATACCGTCGCCACCATCCACGTCAGCATCGGGGCATGTGCCGTCGAGCGGAACAGCAACACGACCGAGAGCGCGCCGATCACATAGAAGAGGCAGGTGGTGGCCTTGCGCCCAACGCGGTCGAGCATATAGCCAGCCAGCAGATGGCCGAGCGTGCCGATAACGTAGGCAAGAACGACTGCGTGGCCGACTTCGGAGGAGGTCCAATGGCGATCGCGCTTGGCGTACAGGGCGAAGAAAGTCACCGCCGGAGCGCGCACCAGTCCGACGCAATTCCATAGCAGCGCAATCAGCAGGAGGCGGCCGCGATAGGGACCGCGCAACGCTCCGAAGGTGCGTCCGAAACTCTGGCGCATCCCGTGGATGAAGCCGGGCTCAGGCGGATGATCCGCTATCATCGCTGAGAATCGAACAGTCTCGCGCAAGTTGCGCCGCAAAAACGCGACCAGCAGGAGCGGCGCGATGCCAATGAAATACATTCCGCGCCAGCCCCATGCCGATTCCGCTATCGGCCCATAGAGGCCACCACCGACGATCACGCCGACGAGGCCGATCATGTTGAGCAGGGCGACGCCGCGCCCGCGCCAATGGTCGGGAAATTCCTCGCTGATCATGATCGTCGCGACGCTGAACTCGGCCGAGAGGAAAAGCTGCGCCAGGCTCTGGAAGACCGTGAAAGTGGTGAGCCCGCGTGAAAGTGCCGTCAGCAGGGTGAACAACGTGTAGAAAAAGACGGTGTATGAAACGATCGGCTTGCGCCCGACCCGATCCGCCGCCAGAAGAATGAAGAACGCCGCGATGCCGCCCAGCCGCACGAATGACGCCATCGCACCGACGTCGAGGTCGTTCATGTGGAAAGTACGCGCGATATCAGGTGTACACAGATGAAAGATGGTGACGTCGTAACCCTCGAAAATGGTCACCGACATCAGCAGCGAAAGCATCACCCACAGATAGCGGCCCGAGATGGCAGGATGAGACCCCGGCGGGCGCTGGCCGGACAGCCTTTCGGCGCAACGCGCGGGCTCGACTGGATTGTCTTGGGTCATCTGAATCCGGAAAATACGGTCGCGAACAAGGTTCCAGATTGGACGCCCGGCGGCAAGCCGCGCTTTTCCCGCTGGCCAAGGCGCGTCAGTGGCACGGCTTCAGCTATGGACGCGGAAGTGCAAGCACCCGCTGGCGTGGGCATCTCGCTGAAACCGTTCCACGTCCCAGATGACGCTAGCGGAGCAAACTTAGATGCGGTCTTCCGTGCTGATTTCTGTGATATTCGCGGTCGCGTTGGTGGTCATGCCGGCGCCGTCATGGCCGGCGCCGGCGTCGCTGGATTTTCCACCGACCAAGCTCACTATCTACAATAGCGAAGGCACTGAGACGATCGGTCATGCGCTCTATAGCCTCGAAACGGTTGGCGGCAAGGCGTTCGTTCATGGCGAGAATCGCTACCTCGACGGCGAATATGATATCGAGAATGACGAGATCGATGTCAAACCGTCAGGCGGCTTGCAGCGTTTGCTCACCTTCCGTCATGAATACTTTGCCCCGAACGGATCGCTTCAGATTGTAGATGTTGCGGATTTCAGAGCGAAGACCGGCTCGTGCACGGTTTTCGAGGGCAACGTACCGGTCGTGAATAAGAAAACCTTCGACTTTCCACGAGACACCTATGCCGGTGCGGCAGTCCTTATTCCGTTGCAATATTTTCTGAGACGCGGCGTCACCGAAGGCATCTCATTTCACGACTTTAATTGCGTGCCCGAACCAAAAGTCTTCAAAGTCAGGGCGAAGGCCGCCCCACTGGCGGCGTGGGACCCTTACCCGGGCCGAGTAGTGAAGGTGCGCGTCAAGCCGGACTTCGGC
>JBOHWJ010000234.1:0-13363 GCA_050736495.1 Binataceae bacterium (SeqCode)
GCACAACAGGGAAGGCTAGGGCTCCACGCCAACAGACAGACGCATCGATGCGGGTGCCCGCCCGACCGTTCCACACCACATTCATCCAAGAGCATTCGGAAAAACAGGCTCAACGCGCGGCGACAAAAATTCGCCGTGCTCTCAGTGCTCGGCTTCGACCGGCTGATGCTTGCGTGGATGGCCTGGTGGAAAGGGCCGGCCCCGGCGCGCACGCGGACGGACGTTGAGCCGATCCAGCAGGTGGAAGCAGGCGTCGCGCAACACTTCCAGCGCCCATAGCAAACCTAACCCGGCCATCACGCCCGCGCCTTGGAGTACTTCCGCCACGAACTGGCCGGTGGTGAATTGTTCGGCCTGAACCGGCTGCTCGACCTTCTGAATCTGTTCCTGATCCGGCATTGGGCTCCACAGTAAATATCGCGAATTGACGGCGCAAGCCCCGATTCTCTAGTGGCGGCGTGCGACGCATAGCGTAATTATCCAAAGCGCTCAAAAACGAAAGGCGCGAGGGCCGTTCGGGCGGGAATGAAAATCGTTCAAAATTGCGCGACCCATCGTTCCTCATGCGCGGTGCAAACGGCCATGGCGGCTGGGCGCGGATAAGACACCCAGTAATCGGCATTCGAGCTATATTATCTCAAGTAGACTGAATATTCGGTTTTCTTTCGCCTGAATAACAAGTGAGATTTCACAAGTTTATTCAACACAGTTTGCTTGACTGTAGTGGGGTACAGTGGGATGTTGTGGGGCATCGGGGAGGAGCGCGGTGTTTAGTGGTCGTTTCGACCATACGATCGACGACAAAGGCCGGGTCAGTCTACCTGCCGCTTTCCGCGATCTCCTGCTACACGAAGGCCCCGATCGGATTTATATCACAAATCAGATTTTTGGCGGGGAGCATTGCCTCGATTTTTTTATGCCGAGCGATTGGGAGCGTGCTTTGAACCGGTTACGCGAGCGGCCACGTGATGCGGAGCTGTTAAAGCTTGAGATGTTTTATGTCGGCGGAGCGCATGAAATCCAGATCGACCGGCAGGGGCGAGTATTGATTCCGCCGCGGCTGCGACAATTCGCCCAACTCGACAAGGATGTCACGTTCCAGGGACAACTCGACCGCTACCAGCTTTGGGATCGGTCGAAACTCGCCGGCATGCTCGGCGGCCTCATGGGCGAACTCAAAGTCCCCGGGGTGATGGAGAAAATAGGTCTTTAGGTTTTAATGAGCTTGGGGGTGGAAAAAGATTCAAGCGCGGCGAGCCGCCAGCATGTGGCGGTGATGGTGGACGAGGTGGTGGCGCTCGTCCGCGCTTCAAATCCGCTCACGGTGGTGGATGCGACCGTCGGCACGGGTGGTCACGCGGCGGCGCTGCTGGAAGCGACGGACGCCCATCTGCTCGGACTCGACCGCGACCTTGCCGTGCTCGGCGCCGCGGCGCTGCGGCTCTCCGGCTATGGCGCGCGCATCATGCTCAGGCAAGCCGACTTTCGCAACCTCGACGAAGTGCTCGACCAGTGCGGGATGCCGTGCGCCGGCGCGATCGTCGCCGATTTGGGCATGAGCAGCTTCGCGCTCGAAGATCCTGAGCGCGGTTTCAGTTTCCGGCTCGACGGCCCGCTGGACATGCGCATGGACCGCGGCCAAACGTTGCGCGCGTACGACCTCGTCAACGAGGAGGCCGAGGCCGCGCTCGCGCGGGTCATCTACGAGTATGGCGAAGAACGCGCGTCGCGCCGGATTGCACGCGCGATAGTCGAGGCTCGCCGGCGCCGTCCAATCGAGACCACAGCGCAACTGTGCGCGGTTATCGAGGGCGCGGTCGGCGGCCGTCGTCACCATGGCATTCACCCGGCGACACGCACCTTTCAGGCGCTGCGCATCGCGGTCAACCGCGAACTCGAAAGTCTTGCCGCGCTGCTCGAGCGCGGACCGGCGCGGCTTTCGGCGGGCGGCCGCATGGTAGTGCTCGCCTATCATTCGCTGGAGGACCGCGCGGTTAAGGAAAGCTTTCGGGCGCTCGTGCGCGGCGGCGGTTTCGCCGCTGTGACCAATAAGGCGATCCGTCCGTGCGCCGAAGAGGTTGACCTCAATCCGCGCGCGCGCAGTGCGCGGCTGCGCTGTATCGAGCGGAGGGCCAATTGAACCGCCGCGAACAACCGGCGCGTCCGCCCTCGCGGCTGGTGCCCGCGCTGCTTGGATTCGCGATCATCGTCGCGGGCTTCGCCACGCTGATGATCCGGCTCGAAGTGACGCAGGAAGGCTACCGGCTTTCCGCGCTGCGGATAGAAGTGCGCAAGCTCGAAAACCAAAACCAGCGTCTTAAGCTCGCCGCCGCCGAATTGGAATCGCATGAGCGTCTGCGCACGCTCGCAAAAAAATACGGCATGCAGCCGCCGCCGCCCGATCACGTGGTGATGTTGCCGTGAATCAGTACTTCAAAAAACGCCGCACCCGGATCGGCCTGCTTACTTTTGTGCTGGCGGGACTGTTCGCGCTGACCGCCATCCGGCTGGTGATGATCGTGACAATCGACGGTCCGCGGCTGAGTTCGCTCGCCCGCAGCGAGCATACCGGCGAGATAACGCTGGCGGCAACGCGTGGCCCGATCGTCGATCGCAATGGCAAGCCGCTCGCGCTTTCGGCCGAGACGCGCTCCGTCTTCGCGCGGCCGCCGCAGTTGTTGGAAAGCAGCACGCGGGCCGAGCGCGCGCGCCTGGCCGCGCGGCTTGGACTCAAGCCGGCGGAACTGGAGGCGCGGCTTCATCGCGGCGCGCCGTTCGTATGGCTCAGGCGTCATCTGCCGCCGCAGCAGGCGCAGGCGGCCGAGATGCTCGGCCTCGACGGCGTCGGCGGCGTGAGTGAGTACAAACGTTTTTATCCGGAGAGCAACCTGGCCGCATCGGTGGTGGGGCTGGCGGGGATGGACGGCCAGGGGCTCTCCGGCGTCGAATTACAATACGACCGCCTGATTCGCGGTGAGCCGGTCGAGTTGACCTTCTATCACGATGCTTTCGGTCATCCGATTTTCGACACGCCGCTCGCGCTCAAGACCCCTGCGCCGGGCGCCAAAATCGAACTCACCATCGACTCCACCATTCAATCGATCGCGGAAAACTACCTGGGCGAGCAGGTCGAGAAGAGTGGCGCCAGGAGCGGCAGCGTGGTCGTGCTCGATCCATTTACCGGCGAGGTGCTCGCTCTGGCCAACGCCAGCGCCGGCGGAGCGAACATACGCGGACGATTGCACGACACCGCGGTGCAGGACGCGTTCGAACCGGGCTCGACCATGAAAGGCATCCTGGGCGCGATCGCGTTGCAGGACCGCGTCATCAACACCACGCGCGAGATTTACTGCGAGAACGGCATATGGCACGTCGGCGGCCGCACGATTCATGATGACGAACGCCACGGCTGGCTCAATCTCGGCGGCATCATCGAGGTGTCGTCCAATATCGGCGCGGCTAAGATCGCGTTGGCGCTCGGTGCGCAACGTTTCTACCAGGGGCTGCGCGCCTTCGGTCTCGGCGCTCGCACGGGCATCGATTTGCCGGGTGAGGCGTCGGGAATTTTGCGGCCGCCGTCGACCTGGCGGGAAATCGCGCTGGCGAACCACGGTTTCGGCCAGGGCGTGGCGGTGACGCCGATTCAATTGGCGGCCGCCTACGCGGCGATCGCCAACGGCGGCGTGATGATGCGGCCGTACGTGGTCAAGACGGCCTACGATGCCGACGGCGAGGAAATTGTGCGCCATACGCCGCAGGCGCTGCGCCGCGTCATTTCGCCTGACGTAGCCCATGCGATGAACCTGCTGCTGCGCGGCGTGGTCAATGGTCCCGACGGCACCGGACGGCTCGCTCGGGTGGCCGACTTCGCGGTGGCGGGTAAGACCGGGACGGCACAGATGGTGAACCCCGCGACCGGCACCTATTTTCAGAATCGGCTGGTGGCGTCGTTCGTTGGTTTCGTCCCGGCCGAGGATCCGCGCCTGGTGATCCTCGTCGTGCTGTACGACGTTGCGCATGGCCATTTCGGTGGCCTGGTGGCAGCGCCGGTTTTCAGTGAAGTGGCCTCAGGCGCGCTGCGCCATCTCGACGTCATTCCAACTCATCCACCGCTGGAAACCGCGAGCCTGCTTCCCTTCGGAGCGGTGGGTGGCTTCGCCGCTTCCGGCGACTCCGGCGCGGCGCAGGTTGATTCAGCCTCGCCGGCGTTCGACTCGGCTGACGCGGCCGCGTCGGCGCAGGGACCGGCCGAGATGCGGGAGTATCCGATCGAGCCAAGGTCGGCGTTCGCGCAAATGCCCAAGGGGGCGACGCCCGACTTCAGCGGCCTCAGCCTGCGCCGCGCCATCGGGCTCGCGCGCGGTCGCGGTGTCAGCGTGAGCATCAAAGGCAGCGGCTATGTGGCGAGCCAACAGCCGGCTCCGGGCGTGCCTCTGGGCAATTTTGCCGTGCAATTGAGGCTTATGCCAGATGGCCACGAGGAATTGGCCGCGGCCGTGCCAGCGCGCACCGAGCCGCATATACGGCATCGGAGGCGGCCGCATCTCCGATGAAACTCGGCGAACTCATTGCGGATGCCAAGCAGGCCGGAATCACGGCCGTGCACGGCGCGATCGACCTCGAGATAAGCGGGCTCAGTTACGACTCGCGCAAGGCGAAGCCGGGTGATCTGTTTTTTTCCACGGCGCGTGACGCGGCGGCGAATTGCGCCAATAGCGATGATGCATTGAACCACGGGGCGCGTGCGATAGTGATGAGGGGATGGGATGGAGCGGCGGCGCGCCCCGCGGTGACCGTGATCGAATGCGAGCGGCCACGCGCCCTGATGGGCATGGCCGCCGCGCGCTTCTTCAATGCGCCGAGCCGGCGTCTCGACCTCATCGGTGTGACCGGCACCAGCGGCAAAACCACCACCACCTATCTGCTCGCGTCGATTTTCGCGGCGGCAGGAATGCCCTGCGGAATTATCGGCACTATCGGGATTTTCGCGCAAGGCGAGAGGCTTTACAGCGGCCTGACGACGCCCGAAGCGATCGATTTTGAAGCGGCGCTGGCGGAGATGGATCGCACTGGCGTGCGCGCGGTTGTCGCCGAGATTTCTTCCATCGGGATAGAGGAGCGGCGTGTCGACGAACTTAATTTCCGCGCCTGCGTGTTCACCAATCTCGGCTGCGACCATCTCGACTATCACGGTACGATCGAGAATTACTTCGCGGCGAAGCTGCGGTTGTTTACCGAACTGCTGCCTCGCAGCACGCATCCGGAAGCGGTGGCGGTTGTGGGCGGCGACGATTCCCACGGGCGACGCGTGCTCGACGCCGTACGCGGCCGCAAGCTCAGCTTCGGCATGAAGCCGGATCTCGACGTTCATCCGCAAAGCTACAGCGTGGGGCTCGACGGTATTCGCGCGTCGATCCGCGCGGCCGGACGCACTATTGAGATTCGCTCGCCGTTGCTTGGCGAAATCAACTTGCGCAATATCCTGGGCGCCTCCGCCGTGTCGGTGGCCCTGGGCATCGAAACGGACGCGGTGGTGGAGGGGGTGCGGCGATGCCCAGGGGCCCCCGGCAGATTGGAGGCGGTCGCGGGACCGCCGGGCGTGCGCGTGCTGGTCGACTATGCGCATAAGCCCGATGCGCTGGAAGCGGTGCTGACCGCGCTGCGCGCTCTCAATCCGCGCCGGCTCCTGTGCGTTTTCGGCTGCGGCGGCGATCGCGATCGCGGCAAACGTCCAATCATGGGTGAGATCGCCGCGCGCCTGGCCGACTTGCCGATTCTCACCTCCGATAATCCCCGCACCGAGGATCCGATCCGGATTATCGTTGAGGTCGAGGCCGGAATTGCGGCGGGCGGACTTCAGCGAATCACGGAGAAGGTCGCGGCGGCGAAGCGCGGTTACATGGTCGAGCCGGACCGGCGCGCGGCAATCGCGGCGGCGCTCAAAATTGCGGCGGCGGGTGACTTCGTCGTGATTGCGGGCAAGGGCCACGAGGATTACCAACTCGTCGGTGGGCGCCGGCTTGGTTTCGACGACCGCGTGGCCGTGCGCGAAATCGTGGCGCAAATGAGTGGTGAGGCAGTAGGACGCGCCTCGCGAAAGTGATGTTGCGTGGCTCCCGCGGCGGCGGTTGGGGTGGGCAGGCGGAGAAGGATGCGTGCTTCGGCGTTGGATGCGGCGCCGGCTGGCGGACGCCTGCCCGAAGTCGCATCGCAAGTGCGATGTCGCGCGGGCGTTGCGGTGAGCTTGTGATGATGTGGTGCGGCGGGTGTGGTGGTGGTAAGGCGGTGAGCGGCGGGCGGACTTCGTGAGGGAAGCCTTCGGGCCGGTGGTGGATGGATGCGGGGTTGGTGGCGGCGGGCCGGAGGCTTGCCTCGCGCAGTTACGTTTCTGTTCTGACTTCGTGCTCGGTTGCGCACGGCCGCCGCGCCGCGCGCGACTTCCAAATCACCTTTCGTCTTTCGAGAACGTCGCGACTCCTCACTGCGGAGCGTCCGGCGACGTAGGAGAAGCGCCAAGCGGGAAGGGTCAGGCGATAACACGGGCCGAGTATGCGCGGGCGGTCTTGCGCGGCGGGAATCAAGCGGAAAATCTAGGGGGATACGAGTAACAAGGCCGACGTTAATGCTCTACCTGTTGCTGTTTCCGCTCCATACGCGATTTCCGGTACTCAACGTTCTGCGTTACGAAACCTTTCGATCGGTACTGGCCGGACTGGCGGCGCTGGCGCTTTCGCTCACGCTGGGACGGCTTCTGATCGAACGTTTTCGCGCCGCCAATATCGGCCAGACGATTCGCGAAGAGGTTCCGCAGAGCCATCAGAAAAAGGCCGGCACGCCCACCATGGGCGGTCTCCTTATCCTGGCGTCCTGCTTCGTCGCGACACTGTTGCTCGCCGACCTGAAGGATCAATACGTATGGATCGCGCTGTTCGTGATGCTGGGTTTCGGCGCGATCGGTTTCACCGATGATTTTCTCAAGCTCAAACGCGGCCGCGGCAAAGGTCTCAGCGGGCCGCAGAAGCTGTTCTGGCAGTTCGCATGCGCGTTCGTCGCCGCGGTATGGCTCTACGGGTTCCTCGGTTTCAATACGCAACTGACGGTGCCGTTCTTTAAAAACGTGCATCCGAACCTGCGCTGGTGGGGTTCGGTGCCGGTGGCGATGCTGGTCGTGGTAGGTTGTTCGAACGCGGTGAACCTGACCGACGGCCTTGACGGCCTGGCGATCGGACCGGTGATGACGGTGGGCTTCTGCTATTGGATTTTCACCTATGTCGCCGGCAACATGAAATTTGCGGACTACCTTGATATCCCGCACGTTCTCGGCGCCGGCGAAGTCGCGATCTTTTGCGCCGCGCTGGTGGCGTCTTCGATGGGTTTTTTGTGGTACAACGCCTATCCGGCTTCGATGATGATGGGCGACGTCGGCGCGCTCTCGCTCGGCGGCGCGCTCGGCATGGTCGCGGTGCTGGCCAAGCAGGAGATCGTGCTGGTGCTGGCCGGCGGCATCTTCGTGATCGAAGCGCTCTCGGTCATAATTCAGCGTTACTACTACAAGGCGACGCGCCGGCGCATTTTCCGCATGGCGCCGCTGCATCACCATTTCGAACTGGGCGGATGGCCCGAGACGGTGGTGGTGACGCGTTTCTGGATCGTCTCGATCGTGTGCGCGCTGGTCGCGCTTAGCACGCTCAAGCTCAGGTGACGCAGTTGTGGCGGGGCGCGCGATGGAACTTGCGGGAAAACACGTAATGGTGATTGGCCTCGGCGTGAGCGGGCTTGCGGCGGCGCGCTTTGTGGCCGCGCGCGGCGCCACGCTCGTGATGACCGATACGCGTTCCGAGCTTGCACGCGGCGCGCACGCGGACCATGGCGCCGCTCCTGCCGCGATTCCCGCGGGCGAGCTTTGTCTCGGCGGTGAAAACCCCGCGTGGCTCGCCGGCGTCGATTTGGTGGTCGCGAGCCCGGGCGTGGCGCCGGCTTCGGTGCTGATGCGCGCGGCGGCCGGTGCGGGGATACCGATTATCGGCGAGCTCGAATTGGCTGCGCGCTTCCTCAGCGCGCCGCTGGTCGCGATTACCGGCACAAACGGCAAAAGCACTGTCACCGTGATGGTGGGTGAGATTCTCAAGGCGGCTGGTATGAAGACCTTCGCCGGCGGCAACCTGGGCACGCCCCTGATCGAAGCGGCCGGCCATGATTACGATGTCGTGGTGGCCGAGGTCTCGAGCTATCAGCTCGAGACCATCGTGGCTTTCCATCCGCGCGTCGCGGTCCATCTGAATCTCACCGACGACCATCTCGATCGCTACCGGGGTCTTGCGGATTACGGCCGCGCCAAGGCGCGCATTTTCATGAATCAGGACTCCGGCGACTGGGCGATTCTTAATCGGGATGACGCGCGAGTCTGGAAGCTCGCACCCGAATTGCACGCGCGTGTGATCGGGTTTGGCCATGCGCCTACCGACGAAAGGCCGGCGCTGTGGCCGCAGAGCGACGCCATCATTTTCGACGGCGGCCGCGGGCGTAAATGCACGATAGAGCTCGCGCGCTTCAGACTCCGCGGCCGGCATAATATCGCCAACGCGATGGCGGCGGCGGGTGCCGCGCTCGCACTCGGGGTGGAAGCGAACGCTATCGAGCGGGCACTCGGCGATTTCCGTGGCCTGCCGCATCGGCTCGAATTCGTGTGCGAGAAAAACGGCGTGGGCTTTATCGATGATTCGAAAGGAACCAACGTCGGCGCGGTGGTCGAAGCGCTGGCCGCCGTGACCGGGCCGGTAATCCTGCTCGCCGGCGGCGTCGACAAGGGCGGCGACTACGCGCCGATGCGCGCGGCTCTCAAGGGGCGCGTGAAGCTGCTGGTGCTCTACGGCGCGGCCCGCGACAAGATGCGCGCGGCGCTCGCCGGCGCGACCGCGGTGGCGATGGCGCCGACACTCGCCGCGGCGGTTAAAATCGCCGCTTCCAGCGCGCGGCGCGGCGACACCGTGATGCTGTCGCCGGCCTGTTCGAGTTTCGATCAGTTCAGGGACTATGCGGAACGTGGGCGCATATATCAAGAGCTGGTTCGGGCGCTTTGAGGCGCTCTCATACCGGCGGCCTGATCCGTGGCTGTGCGTGCCGGCCATGGCGCTGGTCGCGCTCGGCCTTTTGATGGTGCTCAACACGACTTATTTCCTGGGCCAGGAAAAAACCGGCGACGCGTTCCATTTCTTCAAGCTCCATATCGTCCATATCGCGGCGGGCCTGGCTGTGCTGCTGGTCTTCTCGCAATTTTCTCTAGCCGGACTGCGGCGCCTGGTGATGCCGCTGATGGTCGTCGGCGTGGCCTTGATCGTCGCGGTGTGGATTCCGGGACTCGGCGTGGTGCGCGGCGGCGCGCGTCGCTGGGTGCGGCTGGGGCCGGTATTGGCCGAGCCGTCCGAATTGGTAAAGTTCGCACTGGTGTTTTTTCTGGCCGATTTTCTGTCCCGGCGCCATGAGGTGATGCGGCAATTCAAGCAGGGTCCGTTTCCGGCATTCCTGATCGTCGCGCCGATTGCGCTGCTGGTCTTGAAGCAGCCCGACTTCGGCACCACCGTGATGATCGCGCTGCTGCTGTTCGCGATGCTGTTCGCGGCGGGTGCGCGGACGGCCCACCTCGGCGCGGCCGGCGTTCTTGCGATCGCGGTGCTGGCTCTTCAGGCTGTCGCAAAACCCTACCGGATGAGACGGCTTACCTCCTTTCTTGACCCGTGGCGAACGGCGCGCGGCGCCGGCTTCCAGTTGATCCAGTCCTTCATCGCGCTCGGTGAGGGCGGCGGTCTTGGCATGGGCCTGGGCGCCGGCCATCAGAAAATGTTCTACCTGCCGCAGGCGCACACGGATTTCGTCTTTGCGGTCATTACCGAGGACTTCGGCATACTTGGCTCCTTCGTCGTGTTCGCGCTCTTCATCGCGCTGCTGTTTCGCGGCATGTGGATCGCGCATGAGGAGCCCGACCCCTTCGGCAGCTTGCTCGCGGTCGGACTCACCGCGCTGCTCTCGTTGCAGGCGTTGATCAATATGGCCGTGGTGATCGGCCTGGTGCCGACCAAAGGGCTGCCGCTGCCGTTTCTGAGCTATGGCGGCACTTCGATGGTGATGGCGATGGCGACGCTGGGGGCGTTGCTTGCGCTGTCACGGCGGCCGGCGGTGCGATGAGAGTGATAATCGCGGGTGGCGGCACGGGCGGTCATCTGTTTCCGGCGGTGGCGCTAGGCGAGGAACTCAAGCGCGAACGTCCCGAGATAGAAGTATTGCACGTCGGCACCAGCAACGGCCTCGAAGCGAAATGGCTGCCGCAAAGCGGGCTCCGTTACGAACTATTCGAAGTGCACGGATGGACCGGCAGGAGTCCTTTGGCGCGGCTACGCGCGCTGGGCGAGTTTTTTTCGGCGATTCGGCGCGCGCGGGGATTGCTCAAGAGCTTCGGTGCGAAACTGGTGGTAAGCGCGGGTGGTTACGCCTCCGCGCCAATGGCGGTCGCGGCAATTATGAGCCGAACTCCGCTAGTCTTAATGGAACAGAACACGCGGCCGGGCTTGGCGAATCGGCTCCTGTGGCGGTTTGCGAGAAAAATCTGTGTCGGCTTCGACGACGCCGCAGCGTATTTCGGCGCTGCCAGAGTTACGGTAACGGGTAATCCAGTACGCTTTAGCGTGGTGCCTCATCCGCCGTGTGCGCCCACTGGTCAATTACAAATCCTTGTTTTAGGTGGCTCAAGCGGCGCGCACCGCCTCAACATTGGTGTTGTAAATGCTTTGAAAATCTGGAGAAAAGCTGTTATAAACTGGACCGTAGTCCACCAGACCGGGGAGGCGGATGTGGGGTTGGTGCAGGAGGCTTACCGGGATTTCGGGCATAACGCCCAAGTACTCCCGTTTATCGACGACATGGCGGCGGCGCTCGATTGCGCCGACCTTGTAGTCGCGCGTTCGGGGGCGATGAGCGTCTCTGAAATCGCGCTTGCGGCCCGGCCAGCGATTTTCGTTCCCTATCCCTTCCATCGCGACCGCCAGCAGGAGCTCAACGCGCGCGTGATCGAGCAGCGTGGCGGCGCGATCATAGTGCGCGACGACGAGCATCTGGGAGAGAATCTAGCAGTTGTATTGCGTGAACTCGTGAACGATCCCGCGCGGCTGCTCGAGATGGGCCGCTGTGCCGGCGGCGCGGCCAAGGCCGATGCGGCGGCGCGGATCGCGCGCGTCTGCTTCGAAATCGCGGACGGGGAGCGCAGTACCGCATGAGCGGAGCGGTTGCCATGGAATTGCTCAACCGGCGCCATCGCCTGCACTTCGTCGGTATCGGCGGCGCCGGAATGAGCGGGATCGCGGAGTTGTGCGTGCGCCTGGGCTTTGAGGTCAGCGGCTGCGACCTGCATCCGAGCGCAACCACCGCGCGGCTCGCCGCGCTCGGAGTCGCCATCGCGCACGGGCATCATCCGGCGCACCTGCACACCGATCTTAACGCCGTCGTGATTTCGTCCGCGGTGAAATTCTCTAATCCCGAAGTGGCGGCGGCGCGCGCGATGAAGATTCCCGTGATCGCGCGGGCGGAGATGCTCGGCGAACTGCTGCGCATTGCGCGGCTTGGCGTCGCGGTCGCGGGCACGCATGGCAAAACCACCACGACCTCGCTCATCGGCCTCATCATGGAAGAGGCGGGTCTCGACCCGACCGTCGCGATTGGCGGCAATCTGCGCGCGCGCGGCACCAATGTGCGCCTGGGGCGCGGCGACTTCATGGTCGCGGAAGCCGACGAGAGCGACTCGTCCTTTCTGCTGCTGCTGCCGACCATCGCGGTTGTGACCAATATCGATCCCGAGCATCTGGACCATTACGGCTCGATGGAGCGGTTGTGCGAGGCTTTTCTGAATTTCATCAACCGTGCGCCGTTCTATGGTGTTTCGGTGCTCGGCATCGACAGCGTGAACGTGCGCAAACTGCTGCCACGGATCCGCAAATCGATTGTGACCTACGGCGTCGCGTCCGACGCCGACTTGCGCGCCGAGAATATTTCGATCGCGGGGCTGTCGACCAGCTTCGAGGTGGTGCGCAAGGGCGTGCCCCTCGGTTGCGTGACGATTCCGTCGCCGGGACGCCATCTCGCGCTCGATTCGCTGGCGGCAATTGCGGTCGCGCTTGAGATTGGTGTGAGCTTCGAGGCCGCGGCCAGCGCGCTGGCCGGTTTTTCCGGAATCTCGCGCCGCTTCGAGATCAAGGGCGAAGCGGCGGGGCGGATTGTGCTCGACGACTACGCGCATCATCCGGCGGAAGT
This sequence comes from Binataceae bacterium (SeqCode), assembly GCA_050736495.1. Taxonomy (GTDB): domain Bacteria; phylum Desulfobacterota; class Binatia; order Binatales; family Binataceae; genus JBOHWJ01. The sequence goes on from JBOHWJ010000234.1 coordinate 12,298, forward strand.
GCGGGCGACGCTGGCGGCCGCGCGCGCCGCCTTCAAGCGGCGTATCGTGACCATCTTTCAACCACATCGGTACACGCGCCTGCGCGATCTGTTCGACGAATTTCTCGACGCCTTCGACGACACCGACGTGCTTTACCTGCTCGAGGTTTATGGGGCGGGCGAGGATGCGATCATGGACGTGAGCGCGCGCCGGCTCTATGAGGCGTTGCGTGCGCGCGGCCATCTCGACGTCCGTTATCTCGGTGACGAGGCCGATCCCGGACTCAGGGTGGCGGCCGAATCGCTGACGGGCGACCTGGTAATCACACTCGGCGCCGGCGACGTCTATGCGCTGGGCGAACGGATACTCGCGCTGCTGGGTGATACCGCTGAACCGCATGATTGCGCTTGAACATGATCTCAGGACGCGCTTCGGCGCGCGTCTGGACGCCGGGCGGCCGCTGGCCGACCTGACCTCGTTTCGCATCGGTGGTCCGGCCGACCTGTTCGTCGAGGTCGCAAGCGAAGATGAACTCGGCGCCGCGATGGCGGCGGCGTACCGAAACGCCACGCCCGCGTTTTGTCTCGGCGCGGGCACCAATTTGCTTGTCAGCGATCGCGGCGTGCGCGGACTCGTGGTCAAGCTTGGCACCACTTTCAACGTGATCGCGATCGATGAGGTCAAGGTATACGCCGGAGCGGCGGCGCAATTCGGCCTGCTGGTCGAGACCGTGGTCGAACGCGGGCTCGAAGGGTTGGAATTCGGCGAGGGCATCCCCGGCACCGTTGGCGGCGGCTTGGTGATGAATGCGGGCGCGTTTGGTGGCGAAATGGCGAGGGTCGTCACACTCGTCCATGGTGTGACTCAAGAGGGCGAGGAACGCGGGCTCACGAAGGAGGAGGTCAAATTCGCCTACCGGCGAACGGATTTGCCGCCTCGCTTCGTGATCACGCGCGTTGATTTTGAACTTCGTCGTGGCGACCGTGAGGCCTTGTCGAAGCGCGTAATGGAATTGCGCGCCAGGCGCGCGTCACACCAGCCGCACGGCCTGCCCAACGCGGGTTCGGTCTTCAAGAACCCGCCGGG
>JBOHWJ010000235.1:0-5107 GCA_050736495.1 Binataceae bacterium (SeqCode)
ACCTACGGCTACGGCACGCGCGAAGAACTGTCTGCGGCCGGCGCCGACGTGATTTGCTCCAGCCCGCGCGAGCTGCCGGAGGCGATGCGCGCGCTTGCGCCAGTTTAGCCGCGTAGCGGGCGAAAGAAGGCGCGCACGTCTTCGACCAACCGTTCAGGCTCCTCCATCGGTGCGAAATGCCCGCCCGACGGCATCACCGTCCAGCGCTTGAGATTGTAGTAGCGCTCTGCCCATTTGCGCGGCATCAGCATCACTTCCTTGAGGAACACCGCGGCGCCCGATGGCGCCTCGACCACCGGCGTGCGATCGTGCGACGGTTGCCACGGATGATGGCGCGCCTCGTAGTAGTAGCGCGCCGAGGTGCCGAAACTTTCCGTCACCCAATAGAGCGTCATCGTGGTGCAAAGGTCGTCCTTGCTGAAGCGGCGCTCGACGTTGCCGCCGCAATCGCTCCAGGTACGCCGTTTTTCGACGATCCACGAGCACAATCCGGTCGGCGAATCATTGAGCGCGTGTGCGAGCGTCTGCGGCTTGGTGCTCTGCAGTGCCATGTAACCGCTCTCGTTTCGGACGAAGTTGCGCGAATGTTCGAGCCAGCCGTTTTCGTCGGGGCCGTAATCCTCGGCCTTGGGCCCACCGATTCCGCTGAACCAGCCGAGCGACGCCAGCAGATTGACGTGCACGCCAATCAAGCGATCGGCGTACTTATGGCCGAGTTGCGCCGTGATGAGCGCGCCCCAATCACCGCCCTGCGCGGCGAATTTGTCGTAGCCAAGCACGTCGCACATCAGGGTGACCCACAAGTCCGCCGTACGCCAGTAGTTGATGCCAGGCGTCGTGAGCGGCGTCGAAAAGCCATAGCCGGGCAGAGAAGGCACCACCACATCGAACGCGTCGGCGGGGTCGCCGCCATGGGCGGCGGGGTCGGTTAGCGGGCGAATGACCTTGTGGAAATCCCAGAACGTCCACGGCCATCCATGACTCAGGATGAGCGGAATCGGCTTGGGACCTTTGCCGCGCTCGTGGATGAAATGAATCGGGACGTCTTCAATAGTGGTTTTGAAGTGCGCGAAACCGTTCATCTCGTGCTCATGACGGCGCCAATCGTATTGGTCAGCCCAATAGGCGGCCAACTCCTTCAGATAGTCGAGGTTGGTGCCATATTCCCAGTTGGAGTTGGCGAAGTCGCGCGGCCAGCGCGTGCGCTTGAGGCGCTCGCGCAGATCGTTGAGAGTTGCGTCGGGAATCGCGATGGTGAACGGCTCTTTGGCCATATTTGATGCTCCACTTTAGATTTATCGCGAACAAACGCGCCGGTGTGCCCTATACGAGGTTTAGCTCCGCCTGGTCAAACGCCCAGCCTCTTGCGCAATTCGAAAGGATCTCAGAAGGGGCATCCGCATGCTAATGCTCTTGGCAAATTGCTGGCCCGGCGCTGGAAGTTTGAAGGTGTCGTCGAGCGGGTGGGGCGGAAGCTCTGCCGTAAATTCCATCGCAAAATCGGCCGTGGAAATGGTTCTGTGCGTGGTGCTGATAGTTGGCGCGGCCGCTTGCGGCAATGCGGCGCAGGATGCCGCTTGCGGACCGTTTGGAAATCCGCCGGCCAAGATTATCAGTGCGGTCAAACCCGATTGCGGAGCTGGCAGGCTGCGAGGCCCGTGGAAGGATGCGAACGGCACTGACCGTTACGCCTGCCTCTACGAACCCGCGTCGGCGGCGGCGAATCATCAGCTCCCGCTGCTGGTCTATCTGCATCCTTCGTTGTTTCCCGCTGGACGGATCACGCAGACCAACCTGCTTGATTTCCAGAAGACCTTTCCGCTGAGCAGAGATCCGAAACGAGCTGGGTTCATCGTGCTGGCGCCCGAAGGCCGCAAAACCACTCATCACTACCCGTGGCCCGACAACAGCGGTATCGGATGGGACAACTGGTATCGCCAGTTGAATCCGGCGGGCGACGTGAAGGTCGGCGCCATCGTTTACCCGGAAAATGTCGATGCCGCGACGATCGATCATTTCATCGCGCAGGAGACCGCGACCGGCAAAGTCGACACCAGCCGAATCTACGTATCCGGATGGTCCAATGGTGCGGCGATGGGCCTATTATATGCGCTCAATCGGCCCGGCGTGGCGGCGGTAGCCGTTTATTCGGCGCCAAACCCGTTTGCCGCGTTCAACGACCGATGCTCGCAGAGCCCGGTCACGGGCGTGGTGGCGAACGATTTGCAGGTGCGGATCTTCAATCCGCGAGTGCCGGTGATGGAGGTGCACAATAGCTGCGACGTCGCCGGCATCTGTCCCAACGATAAGAAATTGGCGAATCAACTGCGCGGTGAGGGCGTCGACGTGCACGACGTGATCGTGGACCCGTCGGGCAAGCGGGTCGACGCCTGTGCGGACTGGTGCGGGGTCAGTCCGATGGGCGACGCGAACCCGTTACACAGTCCGTGGGGTTACATTGTCGGACTGTATCATCACCTGCGTTGGCCCACGCAGTGGACCGCGCCGATGCTCGGGTTCCTCGGCGATCGCCGATCGCTCTCGCGTACTACGCCGAAATTTTGAGAGAGTGGCGGCGCCGTCAGCGGGCGCTCGCAATCGTGGGCGGCTTTTGCAAGGCGTGCCCACGCGCGAGCCCCTCTCTGAAACTCGCGGTGTGGCAGGCGAAAAAGGCGGGAGAAGGAAAATTCACCCTTCTCCCACCGTCAGATTTTTTCAGCGGCCCGCCGCCGCCAGCGACAACTCTTCGCTCGCGATCGTCCGATGCGGGTTGAAATGCGGCAGCACATGCTTGGCCATCAGCTTGAGCGACTTCATGATGTTCTGATGCGGGATGCGGCCGGCCTGTTTGAAGCAGATGACCTGGTCCATACCGGCCCTCTCGAATTCCTCGAGTTTGCGATTGACCTCGTCGGGATTGCCGACCACCACCATCGCATGAGCTTTGAGTTGCGCATCAGTGGCGTCCTTGGGGTCCAGGTCCATCGCCATCAGGTTGCGCAGATATTCGTAGGAATAGAGCTGATTCTTCGCCATCAGAGGCTGGAACAGTTTGGCGACGTTGTGCATGAACCAGCGTGCGCCTTCGATGCCGATTGCCTCTTCCTCTTTGTTCTCGGCCACATGGCAGATGATCATGCCGGCGAAGGCCTCGTTGACGACTTTCGGAATCTGGTCGGTGCGATGGGCGCTGGCCTCGCGATATTTCACCATCGACTTCTGTACCTGCTCGAAGTTAAGGCTGAAGCTGAGCACGCCGAGGCCGCGGTCCCCCGCCATTTCGTAACTGTCCGGCGCCACGCACGCCATCCACATCGGTGGATGCGGCTTCTGAATCGGCTTGGGCACGACGCGGCGCGGCGGAATCTTCAGCAGCTTGCCATTGTATTCGAGGATGTCGTCGGTCCACGCCTTGACGATCACTTCGAGCGACTCGCGCACCTCTTCGCGCGTGCGATCGTAGTCGACGCCAAAGCCGTCGAGTTCCTGTGCGGTGGTCGAGCGTCCGGTGCCGATATCGACGCGGCCGTTGCTGATGATGTCGAGCACGGCGGCCTGTTCCGCCACTTTAATCGGATGGTTGAAGTTGAACGGCAGCAGGCGCACGCCGTGCGCGATGCTGATGTTCTTGGTGCGCTGGCTCACCGCGCCGTAAAACACCTCGGGCGCCGGGCTATGCGAGTACTCCTCCAGGAAGTGATGCTCGACTTCCCATACGTAGTCGATGCCGATGCGGTCGGCGAGCTCGATTTGAGCGAGCGCCTGCCAGTAGGTGTTGTACTCGCTGAGCGCGTGCCATGGGCGCGGCGTCTCCATCTCATACAGCAATCCAAATTTCATAGATGTCTCCTGTCGGCCTGATTTTGAGGGTCGCATCCAATTCATCACTGGCATGCGCGCCTCGTGGTTCTGAAATTTTTTTTGCTCCCCTGTCTCCATTTCCTGCCACATCATTGCAAGCGTGGCGATATTGCAAGAGCGGCGATGCCGCCATGATTGTCGTATTTTCCGCGTGCGATTGCCAAGAGACGCGCGCGGCTCCTGTCACGGGCGGGGATGGCGGCCGAGTCACGGTTTCCCCGGATGCAAGCGCGCCGGCTGAGTGCGAAAGACGAACGCGCGCCGGCCAGCGCGAAAACTATACTCCGCTGATATGGAATGGCGCGGCTTGAAACGCTATTGGCGGTAGGATTCAATGCGGCAAGGATAGGATGGGTGGATGGCGGCGACGAAGATCAGACGGCGGATAACACCGGCCCGCGATCGGGCCAAGGCGCTTTGGCGCGACCCGGTAAAGGTGCTGGTAGTGCATGGGCCGAACCTCAATCTGCTCGGCGATCGCGAGCCCAGCGTCTACGGGCGCACGACGCTCAAGGAAATCGATCGGCGGCTCGGCGAATTGGGGCAGGAGTTGGGCATGATCGTTGAGACCTTCCAGTCCAACAGCGAAGGCGCGATGGTCGACCGTATTCAGGCGGCGCGGGGCCAAATCGACGTGCTCATCATCAACCCCGCCGCCTATACGCACACCAGCGTCGCGATTCGCGACGCCCTCTCCGCCATCGACGTTCCGGTGGTCGAGGTGCATCTGTCGAACGTCTACCGGCGCGAACCTTTTCGCCATCATTCGACCATAGCGGATATCGCCATCGGCCGCATCATGGGATTCGGTGCCGATACCTATTACCTGGCGCTTAGGGCGGCGGAGAATCTCGTGCGTACCGTTGCCAAGGCCTGATAGCGGATGGGCGCTTTGCCGCGTCCCATCACGCCGGCTGCGCGCGTCTGTTAGAATAAATGGATTCCGCGTCATCCAGATTGCGCATTTGTTCAGATTACGGATTTGTTGCTGACAGGTTGCCGCGTTCAGGTTACCGCTGGTTTCCGGAGAATAGATGGAAGTTCGTGAGATAAAAGCGCTCGTGGCCCTGATGCAGGATTACGGGCTGGTCGAACTGGAAATCGAAGACAAAAAAGGCAAGGTGCGCCTGGTGCGCGCGCCGGGCGGCGAGGCCGCCGCGACAGACCATGCGGTTGCGCATGCCATCAGCGGGCGCCGCGCGCCGGTGGCGAAGGGCGCCGTCGTGCGCGCGCCCCTGGCGGCGGC
>JBOHWJ010000236.1:0-5188 GCA_050736495.1 Binataceae bacterium (SeqCode)
CTGATATCCCGGAAAATTGATGTACGCTCAGTCGACACAAGTTCCGGCCGCGCGGCCTCGTCAATTAAGTACGCGCGGCGCGACGGCGGTTGCGCCAATCATGGGCTACCAGCCGTCGGCGGATCATTTTCTCCATGCACTGTTCCATAATCCTCAAACGAGTCTTCCGGCCCTTCGCAAAATTGCCCCGTCAGGCCGCGGTTGCGAGCAGACGGCGATAAACCGCGGCGATACCGCGGGCGTTTTCACTCCACGAAAATTTCGCCGCCTGCGCGAGCCCGGCGCCGCGGCGTTGATCGAACCGCGATAACTCCGCGCGTTGGCGAAAAGAACGAATTACCGCCGCCGCAAAGGCGGCAACATCGCCCACCGCGGCATAGTCAGCGGCGTCGCCGCCGACTTCATGCAGCACCGCAAGATCGCTCGCGATAACCGGCGTCCCGCACGCCATCGCCTCGACCACCGGCAGGCCGAAGCCTTCGGCCTCCGACGGCATCGCGACCGCGGCGGCGCGCCGGTAGACCGCGGCGAGTGTCGCTGATGAAACGAACGGAAGCACAACGATCGCGTCGCTTACGCCGAGGGCCGCCGCTAACATTGTCTGCGCGGACGTGAACGCGCCTCCCACACGCACCATCCGCGCTCGCGGAAAGTCATCGCGAACCGCCGCGAAGACCCGCAGCAGAATGTCGATGCGCTTGCGCGCGACCGGCAGTCCCACGTGCAGCAACTCCGGAGCGCCGGCGTCGGCCGGACCCAGCAAACGCATCGCCTCGGCGTCAGCGGCGGCATCGGCACACGGCGAGAAAGCCGGATGAATCCCGATCGTTGCGAAGATCAACCGCTCGGGTGAAACCAATCGATGCGCGAGGATTTCATTCATCGTGGCGTGGCTCTCACAAGTCACCATCGCAGCCTTGCGCATGCCACTCAGGATGCGCCGCGCCATCACGGCCATCAGACGCGAAGCCGGCGCGCGTCGAGGTTCGAGTACCGGACGGAACGCGTCGAGATCGTGGCAGGTAACCACGGTTCGCGCGGACGGCAGGTGATGCACCAGATGCGCATAGGTGTGATCGACGATATGAAACAGATCGAAACTGTCGCGTCGGCGGCGAATCACGCGCGGATAATCGAAAAAGCGGTTGAGCACGCGATCCGCATTGTAGGCGGCGCGGCGATGCCCGATTGCCGGCAAACGGCTGAAGCGGCGCACGAACGGCGGCCGGATCATCTCGACGCGGAACTCGGCGCCATACTCGCCGACCAGCCGGTCCCGCAACATGTCGGCAACCAAATCCATGCTCGGCCATTTTTCCTCGAGAAAATCGCATACCAGCGCTATCCGCGGCGCCGTGCGGTTCATGCCGCGTGATGGAGCAGCTCGGAGAAGAATTCGAGATGGCGTTGCGCGACCACCGGCCACGAGTAAACCCTACAAGCGCGATCGAGTCCGCGCACCGACAATTCGCCGCGCGCCCGCGAATCTCCCAGCAACCCCTCCAATGCGCGTACCCAGGCGTCTTCGTCGCGCTCGCCGACGATGACGCCGGCGTCCTTGACCACGTTGGGGATCTCGCCGCTGTCGGCCGCGATTACGGCGACGCCGCATGCGAACGCCTCGATCAGCATGCGTCCGAAGATTTCACGCCAATGCGGCGTAGTCTGACTCGGTGCGCACAGCAGGTCCATCGCGTTCACATATGCGGGCACGTCATCATGCGCAACGGCGGTGATACGCACGCGATCGCCATACCGGGCGGCCCATGCGCGCAACTCCGGCTCCATCGCGCCGCCGCCGAGAAACAACGCGCGCCAGGGTAAATGCACGCGATCGAGCACCCTCATCATCAGCGCCAGTCCCTTCTCGGGAACGAAACGGCCGATATAGCCGACGACCGGGATAGCGGCGCCGCCGTCCGCCCATCCAAGGCGTTCGCGAATCGCCTGGCGCGCCGCCGGGTCGGGACGAAAGCGGTTGACATCGACGCCCAGCGGCATCGCGCGATGCGGTTTTATACCGTAGCCGCGCGCGATCATCGCGCTCACGCCGAGTTCGCCGCGCGCCATCCATCCGGCGCAACGCTCGAGGCAGTAGCGCTCGACCATCGAAAATGGCGGCGGATAACGTTTGACCAGCGTCTGCCCGGTCCAGAACACGTAAGGCGTGCGGCGCGGCGTCCACCACGCAATCTGGCCGCCGGCCAGGATGTATGGCTCCTCCCACGAATGAACCAGGTCCCATGGCTGGCGCAGGATCTGGCGCAGCCGGCCGCCATAGAGAAAGACGTGGATGCGGCTGGTCATGAAGGCGCGCACCGATTCCAGCCGGCAAATTTCACCGTCACATCGCTCCAACGCGATCGGACGCAGGTCGCCGTGAAAGAACGACGGGGCAACCGCGGTCACGATCATCGCGTTGCAGATAGGCGAATTGCGCTCTCGAAATTCGCAAAGGACGTGCTTTCATCGAATCGAAGACAAACCAACTCTCGGCCGCGGATTGCACGCTTCCTGGCCTCCACTGGATCGTCAAGTGCCGCCCTGACGCATCCGGCCAGTGCTCGAAAGTCTCCAGCCGGGAAAAGCCAACCAGTCTCCCCATCGACCACAGTTTCCCGTAAACCGCCGGTTTCGGCGGCAACCACTGGAATACCGCAAGCCATCGACTCAAGCACCGAGAAACCTAATCCCTCTTCGCGGCTAGCTTGTACGCACAGATCTGCGGCTCGGTAGTCGTTGGGAAGCTCATGACGCGGATCGACAGCATCGGTCGCGATAACACGATGGTCGATAGAGAACCTCCTGGCCGCCGCCAGAAACGATTGGTAGCCTCCGCTTCGATGGAGCAACCACAGGTCGCGTCCCTCCAGTATCAATTCGCGGAATGCGGCAAGTAGAGTATCGGCATCTTTCTCCGGTGCAATTCGGCTGCTGAAAAGAATGATTGCGCCCGTTTCGGGCAAACCGCGAAGGGCCTTAAGCTCCCGTTTGAGTTTCGTTGACGGAGAGAAGGCAAGTGTATCCACGCCATAGACCGGTATGACGTGAATGGGCTTGCGCGTGCCGTGGCCACGCACCACATCGCGGAGATATTGACTCAGAACCACGTAACGGTACCCGATCCGGGCATTGACTCGTGCAGCGGCAAGTAAACCGAGCAGCTCGCGCCGGCGAAATGGCTTGTCCGAATCGGCGGTGAGCGCCCGGCACCGGTAATATGCCTCAACCGGACTGCATACCATCATCGTCGTCGGCACCGCCGTAATTCGACCAGCGAGATTTGCTGCCACCGCCGCTGTGCCGTATCCCTGAACGACGACATGGTCGAAATCGAAACGCCGCGCACGAAGATAATTAAAGACAACCCGGGCGAAGCCAATCCGCGATGATGGCCCGACGGTCACTGACATCGGCTGGTCCGGCGGCCGGCTTATTTCCACGCCGCCACCGATGCGGCGTGCGAGCACGCTAAGAGTAAACCGGCTCGCCATGCCTTCGACCATTCGCACATCGGTTCCGCTCTCAACCACAAAGCACAAACGCAAGCGCATAGCCTATGTCAGCCGCCTCGCGGGCGCCACCGTCACGACGGCGACTGGGCCCGCGAACGGTCTGCATCCATCACTTAGGACGAGACACATGCTATGGCCCGGTATAGCCAATATTGTTTGTGACTTGCGCGAAAACCGCCGTGAGCGATTCGAGATGCCCGTTCAGATTCAAGCGCTGCGCCATTTCGCGCGCGCCGCGCCGCAGGCGCAGGTAAGCCTCGGGATCACGCAGGCATCGCACGATAGCGCCGGCCAGCGCGTGGGCAGTCGGCGGGTCCGCTGCGGCGAGGCAACCGTTGACATCATCGATGAGCCATTCCGGGATGCCGCCGCCCGCGAACGCAACTGCGGGAACGCCGTAAAGACCGGCCTCGGGACCGCTCAAGCCGAAAGGCTCCGGCCACAGACTCGGCATCACGATCAGGTCGGAAGCGCCAAAGAGCGCGGCCATCTGGTCGCCGGAGGCCCAGCCCGTGAAGGTGATCTCCAGGCTGCGGCAGCGTGCTGCGGTCTCACGCGCTTTCGCCTCCCATACATGACGTGCCGGGCCGTCGCCCGCGAAAGTGAGATGCACCGGACGATCCAGAGCAGCGATCACCTCCGGCATTGCGCCCAGCAGGGTCGCGCCGCCCTTGAGCGGCATCATGCGGCCGGCGAACAGCAACCGCCATGGACGCGCCGGCGTTATCGCCGCGACGCTATCGTCTCCGACCGGCGAATCGGCGGCCGCGACCGCGCTGTCCACGTGGCCAGTTACCGGCAGTCCCACGCAATGCACGCGGGCAAAGCCGTGGCGCACGTATTCGGCGCGCATATGGGCGGAGGCGGTAACGATGGCGCGATATTTACCCAGCAGCGCGAGGCGCGCCGATTGGCGCGCGTAGGCCGTCGCCATCGTGAACGGATTCAGCCCGCCGCATCGGCGCGGGTAGTAGAATGCTAGGCAGGGCCATCCGAAACGCCGCGAACACGGCCTCGCCACGGGGAATTTGAAAGTCTTTTGACTGCCGACGCAGGTGCCGTGATACGCATGCGCGAAAAAGATCGATGGTGCATGCTCAATCAGCACGGCTTCGAGCCCACCATCATCGAGGCCGTGTACGTAGACCAGGTCCGGACGCCAACGGCGGAGGGCGGCGAAGGTCTGGCCCGCGTCGGCCGCCGACAAACGCCATGCGGGTGCGCCTTCGGGCAGCGTGATATGCGGGCGCGAATCCGGCATGTCGGATTCGTAGAGCAGCGCGACTTCATCGCCAGCGCGCGCGAGCGCGGGCAGCACGCAATCGAGATAGGTCTCGACTCCGCCGATGATGCGGGCATGAGTATTAGCTATGGCGATACGCATAGCAGGCTCTTGAGAAAGGGCTCGGGATTCTTCGCCCATTCTAAACGCACGTCGCCGACTCCTCTGCCCGCTTCACCTGCGGCTCCGCTAGAGACGCTCAGCATGACATCGTTGGAGTCGCGACGGAGTAGCTCTCCTTTGTCATTCGGAGCACAGCGAAGCATCCCGCATCAGCTCGTCTGTCGATTTCATCCGTGCGCGCCCTCCCCTCTCGATAACCTGATTTGTAGCGCCGCGATCGTATGGTCGAGGCTGAAACGCTCAGCGTAAAGGCGGCGCGCGGCAAGAC
>JBOHWJ010000237.1:0-9853 GCA_050736495.1 Binataceae bacterium (SeqCode)
GCTCGCGCGCATCGCGTTATCGAAACAGTCGCCGCTCGAGCCCATCGAGCGACGCACCCCGGCTTCACGGCAGCGCGGCCCAAATGCGATCGAAGTGTATTGCGTGCCGTGGTCCGAATGATGAATGGCCGCGCCGGGGCGGCGCTGTCCGAGCGCCATATTGAGCGCGGCTAACACCAACTCCGTGCGCCAACGGGTTTCCATTGCCCACCCCACTACTCGGCGGCTGAAGCTGTCGAGCACCACGGCCAGATACAAAAAGCCGGTCCAGGCTGGAACGTAAGTCAGGTTGGAACGTAAGTGATCTCGGCGACCCACAACCGATTCGGTCCCGCCGCGCTGACGTTGCGCTCGACCAGATCGGGCGCAGGCCGCGCGCCTCGCTCTCGCGTGGTGGTCGTGATCCACTATTTGCGCCGGCTGACCCCATACCAGCCCGCCACCTTCATCAGCCGGGCGACTCGTTTGCGCCCGACCCGGAGCCCCTGCGCAGCCAGTTCGGCGTGAATGCGTCGCGCGCCATAGGTGGCGCGCCAGCGCTCCTAGAGCGCCTCGCTGCGCAGGCTCAGTTCCGCATCAGCCCGCGCTCGTTCCGAGCGCGGGCGTGTGCGCCACCCATAGCAGCCGCTGGTGGAGACTCCCAACACCCGGCACCTGGTGGCTATCCCGTGCATGGCCTGATTCGCACGCACCAATTGCAACGCCGTGACGGCACTGAGCCGGTCTCCGTGGCGAACCAGGCCGCGGCTTTTGACAAGATCTCGCGCGCTTCGCGCAACACCCGGTTCTCGCGCCTAAGCCGCACCAGTTCCTGGCGCTCCTCGCTGGTCAACCCGTCGCTGCGTTCGCCAGCGTCGCGCTCGCCCCTGCCTGACCCACTGCCGTATCGACTCGACTGACGCTTCGCCCTCGCGCGCCAGTTCCTTTAGCGGCCGTCCGCCCCGCGCCAGTTCGACCAGCCGTCGCCGTTATTCCGCCGGGTATGGTCGATGTGTTTTCGGCATCTGCTCCTCCGTGCCTCCCTGCCCAACACACTCCACGAAACCGGGTCAACTCCAGTAAAGCCGGCGAGCCTCCCGAAGTGACGCCAATCCGCGCTGGAGAGGTCGCCGACGAAACGATGCGCCAGTTCTTTCGCTGCCTGGGTACTCACCGAGTATTGCCTGCTCGAAATTCGTCATCATGCTTGCGTTACCTGGGGAGTTGAAGATCGTGCTGGCCACATTAGTTAGAAATAGCCGCTGAGCTTTCGCGGGCCCGTGAATTCCGATCGCTCCGTATGCTGATCGCAGCTACAACGGGTCGGCGGTTTGCTAACCAGTAGGCGATAACTTTTAATCAATGTATTCCCATCAGATCGGACCTGTGGTTTCTCTCCTGGGAGGAGTTGCATTTCTGACCGCTGAGGCGCTCGTCCCGGGCACGCCAGCGCAACTTCAGGCCGTTGGAACTTTCGTAGGGGTGATGCTGGTCGCCTTCACCGCCGGTTCCTTTGGTGCAAGAGCCATCGCGCAGCGGCTCCGGCGGCACGGCGGTCGCGGATTGCGGCGGGTGCTGATAGTCGGCACAGAGGCGCAGGCACAGCCGTATCTTGCCTCTCTCAACGGCAGCCTGGAGTTGGTCGACATCGTCGGCTACGTCCGCAGTGAGGCGAACGGCCTTTGTCTTAATGGCGGCATGCCCGGCGACGGGAACAAGTCTCTGAGCGCGATCCTCGAGGATCTCACGGTCGATGAGGTCCTTGTCACGTCATTCGATCCAGCAATCGATCGCGGCACGTTCGGGGAGGAGTGCGCCATCCGCGGGATAGCGCTTCGCGAAATAGTGCGCATACCACGTTGCGGGGTGGGCAAATACACCGCAACGACGCTGCCTTCAGGTGAATACCTGCTTTCGCTGGAGACGGTTCCACGCCAGCCGATCCTGATTGCGATAAAGCGGGCAATGGACATCACTGGTTCAATCGTTGGCCTGCTGATTGCCGGCATCGCATATCTGATATATGCGCGGCGAATAGCGCGCGAGACCATCGGCAGTGTGTTTTTCCAGCAGACGCGCGTGGGTCGGAACGGGCGCCGATTTACGCTGTATAAGTTCCGTACAATGTGTACGGACGCCGAGGCGCAACTCGCGGAACTAGTGAGCCAAAACGAAATGAAGGGCCACATCTTCAAGATGCGCGAGGATCCGCGCGTAACGCCGCTAGGACGAATGCTGCGGCGGCGCCACCTGGACGAGTTGCCACAGTTTTGGAACGTCCTGCGCGGGGACATGAGCCTGGTCGGTACGCGGCCCCCCACCTGCGCCGAGGTCGCCCATTATGAGACACATCATCGGCGCCGCCTTAGCATGAAGCCCGGCGTCACGGGTCTATGGCAACTGCAGGGTAACGAACGCGTTAGCGATTTCGAGGAAATCGTGCGTCTCGACTGCCAATACATAGACAATTGGTCGCTTTTGGCGGACTTCACGATTCTTCTGAAGACGGTTCTGCTCCTGGTTCGTGGCAACGGTTGGTAATCACTGAATACTGATGTCCGCTCCTCAGGAACTGCTCTCCCGCTTCGCGAGATGTTCCAGAAGTGGCTTGGGCACGATCGCCGTTTCACGCTATGGTTTACTGGTGATCGCCCAAGAAAACGCAAAGTGACGTGAATGCGGAACGATGAGCACTCCCGCGACATTTAGGAACCTTGAGGCACCCTTGCCAATACTTGGGCAATACTGAGCGATGTTACTTTTTAACAACCCCATCTTGCGCTTCCGCTTATAATGGCTCGTATCTGCGCCACCGCTTTGTTTAGATAGTCTTCACCGGTAAGAGCTTTCCTCTATCGGTAAGTTGTCGCCTTATTGACGTAATCCAGTAAATCCAAGCTGTACGGGGGTCGATACCATGGGAGTCTCATTGGCGGTTCCTTCTAATGGCTTTTCGCAGCATCGTTTCCAGGATCAGTTGAAGACCGAGGTTCCCGCACATCTGGTCGACGAACTTATCAGCCATCATACGCGGATTTGCTATCCCAAGGACGCCATAGTGTTTCTGCAGGGTGCGCCGGCGGATGTCACGTTTTGCATACTGAGTGGGCTGGTGAAGCTTTACTGTCCGAGTGGAGATGGGAATCGGATCCTGCTGCGGCTGGCCGGCCCGGGCGACTTCCTTGGCCATATCGATAGCGTGGATCCCGAGGGACGGCGCGCACAACTTCTGGAAGCGCAGGCTTTCAGCCGCTGCTCCCTGGCGCTGGTGACGCGCGAGCACATCCGCAAGCTCGCGGACACGATTGACAATCATACCCTTGTGCGCCTGATGGAGCTGCTTAACACTGCGTGGTCATCCGTTGTGCATCAATATGCGGTATTTCTTGGCCTCTCTTTTCGAGAACGGCTCGAAGCGGTACTTCGCGATTTAGGTACGCGCTTTGGCGCCAAAGAGAAGCGTGGGTTACTGCTTTTACCGGAGCTGTCTCATATGGACTTTGCTGAGATGATCCAGAGTTCACGGCCGATGGTTAGCCGCTTGATAGCGCAAATGATTGAAGAAGGACTCATGGAGCGTCGTGGCAGGCAGTATATCCTGACCGATCGATTAGTTTCCAACAGCGCAAATGACGACGCAGCGGCGTTGAGCAACGTCGGCAGTGGCAGTTTGGGGATGGGCGTCGTCAGCCCGGCGTCTCTGTTCGCCGCCGGTGCAATGGGAAAACGCTCACACAATGGGTTGGGATGAGGAAACCATTAGTGGCGAGATCAGTTCTTCGTCTTCAATACAGCTTCGGTCTGCTGTTCTCGCCATTTTTCTATATCTTCGAGGCTGAAACGCCAACTGTCGCCAACCTTAAAGCCCGGCAGTTTGTTTTCCTTGAGAAGCCGATAGACCGTACTCGAGTGAAGCCGCAAGTAACGTGATAGTTCCTTGACGGTCATAAGTTTAGGCGATCGCTGCATAGCTCAGTCGATATCACGCCTCGCGAACCATTCATTGGCTCACTTCGGATTCCATATACTTTGAACGATCTTATCGGCCGCGCCGAGGGGATGGGCAATAGCGCCGATCAGCGCTCCACCATTGGCCCGGGCCGACACCGCCGTGGCGGCGCCCTGGTAGTAGCCTTCAGGGGCGCCGCCGGCGCCGTAGCGATACCATTCAGCGTAGAGCTCGATCATCTGTCCCGTATGCAACCGTGTGTCCTATTGAGCAGGTTGCAGCGCAATCATCTGAGCGATCATGGCATCCGTCGACCGCCCATTGAGCGTGGTGAATGTAAGGCCTCCGGTCGCACCGGCAGTGGTCTGGGTCTGGACACCAGCGGCACTACTCAGGTAGTCAGCGCTGGAGTCGGTGGCACTCCAACTGGTCGTGGCGGTGGCCGGCGGTTGAACGATAACGCCCTGGCCCCAGTTCGATTCCGCAGTCATCGCAGCGCCGATTAAGAGATCGCCGCTAGTTTGAGTCGTGAACGATGGCGCAGTTACGATTGTGCCGTTAGCGATTGCGCCGATTCCATTCGGAGCGCCCGGATCAAGTGGCGTCGTGGTGTTGACGCCCGCGTAGCATCCGATAGCCCCCTCGAATAGAGCTCTTCCGGCGAAGGTGCTCCAGGTGTAACTCGTCGGCTCGCTCGCACCCGTCAGGTGCCAATATAGACCTTGGGTGCCGCTGTAACCGTTGAGATCCTCCCTGATTTTCGTCCAGCCTGCAGGCACTTGGAGGTTATTCGGGCCGGTCACGGCGATATCAGCTATACAAATGGCGCCCGCACCGACCGACGCCGGTATTGGCAGCCCCACGGTAGCAGTCAGGTTGCCGCCGCTGCTGCTCTGAGCGGAGCCGATGAACGCTATTGAACTCGTTGGAGGAGGTGGCGGCGGAGGTGGCGGAGGCGGCGCAGTTGAACTGGCCGGCTGCAAAGCGACTAGTTGTGCTATCAGGCCATCCGACGCAACCCCGTTGGCAGTAGTGATCGTCAGCGTACCGGTAGCGCCCGCGGTGCTTTGGATCATGTCACCGGCGGAACTCGCGGTGTATATCACGTCGGCATCCGTGAAATTAGAACGGTTCGTCAATCCTGGCGCGAGGTTAATCGTCACGCCCTGGCCCCAATTGCTCTCAGTAGCCATGAAATCGGCGAGGATCAGGTCGCCAGTGCTGAGTGTGGTGATCGAGGGTGCCGAAACAGTTGTACCGTTCGCGCTCGCCCCAGTACCATTGGGTGCGGCCTGATCAATCGGTGTGGTTGTGTTTACCCCATAGTAGCAACTTATGATTCCTTCGAAGTAGGCGCTGCCATTGACCGTCCATGTGTACTGCGTTGGTTCGTTGGCTCCGGTCAGATGCCAGTACAGCCCTTGAATACCCTGGGACCCGACGGCGTCGACGCGGATGTTGTTCCAACCGGCAGGCGAGGTAATCGGATTCGTGCCCAGCATGGAGAGACCCGCCAGGCAAATCGAACCCGGGGGGACCGCGAACGGCGAAGGCATCCGGAGAGTCGCGTCGGATGAGGGATTGGGAGCGCTGTTGCTGACCGTGGAAGCGAGGTATGAAATGCTCGCCGCGGACGGTGGCGGCGGCGGTGTTTCCAGGTTGGCCGGCTGCAGCGCCACCTGCGCGGCCGCAAGCGCGTCGCCAGTCTGTCCTTTGTTGGTAGTTATCGTCAGTCCGCCACTCTGCCCGTTCGTTGTTTGTGCGCGATCGCCGGCGGCGGCGGATTCGTATTGCGCGTCAACATCGGTGAAGCTCCAGCGCGGCGTCAACGCCGCCGGTAAATTTATCGTAACGCCCTGCCCCCAACTGCTTTCGCCCACCTGAAAGGTGCCAACCACAAGGTCGCCGCCCGTTTGTAGCGTGAGCGAAGGAGCGGTAATAGCCGTTCCCAAGCCGATCGCGAACGAACCCTTCGGCGATCCCGGATCGATCGGCGTCGTCGTATTCACCCCCGAATAACAGCCGATGGCACCCTCATAGAAAATGTCTCCGCCAGTCGACCATGCGTAATCGGTGGGTTCACTACTTCCGGTCAGATGCCAATACAGGCCCTGGGTCAAGTAATGGCCATTGATATCCTCGCGAATCCTCGTCCAACCCGCGGGCATCGTCATAACGTTGTCACCCGACGTCGCGAGGTGGGCGAGACATATCAACCCAGCGGCGACCGGCGACGGCATGGCGAGTCTCGTATTGCTACCCGATACCAGTGAGGGACCACTACCGGTTTTGGCCAAAGCCACCAGCGCGATGGACGCAGTTGCGTCGAGCGGCACCGTAAACAGGAGGCTAGCGCTAATGGTTAAAGCAAGTATACTTCTACACGCGAGGGCGAGCGTAATTTTGGCCACGATCTTTCCTTCCGGTTATAGGTGTAACCCCTGCTATCGCAGGCCTCCTATGTATCTCATACTGGCGCTGATAAACGCTTGCCAACTCTCACATACTTCCGGCTATTATTTTGCTGTTAATCACACTATCTACCCGGCGGCCGGTTTGCCGTTCGCATCGTCGAGGCCGCGAACCGTGAAGTTATTCCGTCGAACCCACTGGTTAGTGTGGCCGCTCGGCGCGCGCCCGCCCGAAATGCATGCCACGGCTCGGATGACATTCGCCGAAGGCAAGCGGATGGGATGATCAAGAGATATCCAACGTGTAGCCAAAGGAAACACAAACGATTCCTTAGCCCGCGCTTCCAATGTCTGCGGTAAAGATAATGTGCCGACTGAACGTGCTCTTTCAGCCAATGGTCGCGCGACCGGTTTACCGGGCTTTTGTTGTGTACGAGGCGCGCCCTCGGCGCTATCACCATCACTTGAGGCTCCAGCATCGCGCAGAAGTCGACGTCTTCCTCCCGCGACGCTCCGGTCAGATTCGCATCGAAGCGAATATTGCGGATCAACGAAGATCGGAAGCTCATCGACGCCCCGGTAAATTTATGCACCCGAATTGGATCACTGCCTCTGAGCCTTTCCGCGTTCCAATAGAGTGGCTGTCTTTCGTCATGGAACGGGCCGCGTGCGAAGATCGACGACCACACCAGAGCATTCCATGCGGGCTTCGAGTAATTCGTGATCAATCCCGAGACCCCGGCTATCCGCGGGTTGTCCGCGTAACATCCGGTCATCTGCTCGATAAAGTCCGGCTCCAATATTGAATCATCGTCTATGAAGAGGGCGATGTCGCCTTGCGCCATATCGAGCAATCGATTACGCGCCGCCGCCGTGCCGGGCACGCTTGTGTCCGAGATGTAGCGAAGTTCGATCCGCTTTGTCGCCTTGCGATCGGCGCGGGAGAATTCCTCCTTTACGCACTCCTGTCCGCGGTTCGCCGCGCTCTGGTCAAGAATTAGCATTTCCATCGGTAGCAAGGTTTGTCTCAAGACGCTCCGCACCGCATGGACCAGTTCGTCAGCCCGATCCTTGGTCGGAATTAAAAGCGACACGGCGAGCGCATTCTTCGCGGAAGCGGCCGCGGCGGGTTTCGGCGCTGTCAGATTGCGTGAGCCTCCCGCCAGCACATCGCGTCGCCTGCTAATGTGAACGTTCATCGGCGTCTTCCTCCTGTCATATGCACTCCAACGGGCGCTCTCATAGTGAGTAGCGCAGCTTCAATAGACGTCGGGCCTTTTGCACAATCGGCAAGTAGTCGAATTCACCGCGCACAATCGCCACAAAGTCATCGATGTCATGAATTGAGGCCACGCACATCCGCGGAATCCGCATGGCGTCGATGCGGCGCTTCACCGTGGCGTGAACGACTGTCGTCGCGGTTTCGTAACCGGCATTCCGTACCCATTCGGCGTTCTCGCTGTTGAACAGGCCGAACGGGTAGGCAAAGTGCGGGCACGGCATCCCGACGCGGCCCGCGATCGTCGCCTTCGAGCGAATCAGCTCGATCATCCCTTCGCGGACGTCTAGAGTTGTCATATCTTTGTGATGACAGAGGTGGGATCCAATACTGATCCCGTGCTCGCTCATTTCGCGTACCTGCCGCCAGGTCATCGTGCGATCGCCCGGAAACAGGCCCGCAAAGTCGTCGGAAGAACCTGGCTCCGATTCTCCCATCGCTGCGGTCGTCACGTATACCGTTGCGGCGAATCCGTATTGCCTGAGAATTTGATAGGCTACTTCGTATACGCCCGCATACCCGTCATCGAAAGTAATCACGCAAGTAAGGGGCTTTGACGTCGACTTTCCGTCGCCTACGCGTACGATCTCATCGAGCCTCACTACGGTTGCCTCCTCCTTGAGATATCTCATCTGCTCGGCAAAGGCAGACGGCCGGACCGCATCCTTTGCGTTCCCTATTGAGTGATAAAGTAGAATTATCGTTCGAGCCTCGCCCAGCCGCGCGACCGTTCGACATACGGTTCGCGCCGGTCTGCGCAACGCATTCGCCAAACGCCGGGCCACCGTGTTCGGGACGGTTGGAAGAGCCTCTTCCCCTTCACGTCCTGGCTCGTTAGGCACGTCCGTTTGCAGGTTCATTATCATCGTTACCCAGCAGCCTGCTGAAAGACCATTTTCAAACGCCTGCGCCGTCACTCTTATTTCTCTCGCGGTGAGCGAGAAGCTCAGGAACGCACCCAGTTCTCACGCTGGGTGTTGAGAGCGAAGGATGATTCATCCTGATTCTCCCGGGTCGCTCTACCCTGCTACGCGTAGCTCGCCACTCGCCGACGCGCCGCGCTGGTTCTCAACGGCTCGACCACCGGCGCCGCGGCATCTTTTGTGGCACACTCGATCTCCCGCACATTCTGTGAGAGGAACACGAACATCCAGAGGGTTTTCACGAGCTGCGCACTCAGGAACAGCGCCGCAACCATATAGGCAATCAAGCCGAACTGCATTGCAATGCCTAGTTCACCAAAACCGCCCCCACGGCCGCACCCCTCGCGTTCGGCATAGCGGCAGTTTAACAGCGCACGTCCGATCATCGTCAGAAATACTACAAGAACCGGTAATCCCTCCTCGGCCCACACCTGGATATAGGTCTCGTGCGCAATGAAACTTTTGCCGGCCACGGCGATCAGCCGTGGATTGTAGAATGCAACCTGCTCCTTGAACTGATTCAGGCCGATTCCAAAGATGGGATGTTTCTCGATGATATGCAGGCCGCCGCGCCACAGTTCGATACGTGTGCGCGTGGATAACTCGGCCCCGGTCGTGGGCCGGCCGCTTATCTGGATTTGCTGGAAACGCTCCCACGTCACCTGCGGCGCCATCGCGGCCGCCGCGCCGAGCAGCATTGCGCCGACTATGACGAACATCAGCTTACGGCTCGAACGCAGCCACGCCAGCACAATTAACACCGCGAGGGCGAGAACGCCGCCGCGGGACTGCGACACCAGGAGTGCAAAGCCAAGGATAGGCGTGCATACCAGCGCGATCCGCCTCCACATCACGCTGTGGTCGTTACGGATCAGGTATATTGCCAGCGGAATCGTCATCACGATCGAGAGGGCTTCGTAGTTGGAGTCCCCCGACGGGCCATTCGGATTGAGCATATGCAATATGTACTGCTGCTTGTATAGCCACAGGCTGCCGAAAGTCTCGGCGAATACCAACACCCGCACGACGTTGGCGAGCCTTTCCGGCGTGGACACGAGCCTTCGGGTCGCGATGAGCAGCAGCCCGTAGGAAACTAACGCGGACGCGGATGCTCTGGGGAACGTTATTCCAAACAGCAAAGTAAGCGCGATCGGCAGCGCGGCAAATGCGATGTAGAGAATGGGGATGGCACTGGAGAGCCTTTTGGCCGCAGCCGCGGGGGCCGCTGCGAACATCGCGCCCACGACCATCAGCAGGCCGACTATCTTGATTGGTGTAATCGGTACGAACCAGAGGTTGAATAGCACAACAC
>JBOHWJ010000238.1:0-6111 GCA_050736495.1 Binataceae bacterium (SeqCode)
CTCTTCGACCGCCTCAAGCGCAAGTACGGCTTCGATCCGGAGGCCGAGCGTGACGACCGTACGCGGCCCGACGACGGCACCACCACCACGGCAATGCGTGGCGCGCCGCTGCAACTGAGCCTGACGGTACGCTGAACCACAGCAACGGCCGGGCGCGTGCTCAAGTCTTCATAGCGAGGCGCTGGCATGCACCGGCGTGAAACTGAGCGAACTGTCCGTTGTAATGTGAAAGCTTGCTGGTGCGCGGGGCGGGACTTGAACCCGCACGGTATTTCTACCACGAGCCCCTCAAACTCGCGTGTCTGCCTGTTCCACCACCCGCGCACATCGGGCGAAGCGGCCCCAAATCTCAGGGCTGGTCGCCCTCGATCTTCAGCCAGGGCCAAGCGCTAATGGTTCGGCGCCGAAGCCGGATTCGCTCCCGGTGCGGGCCCCAGCGGCGCTGCTCCGGGAACCGTCGAACCGGGCGCCCCGGAAACCGGAACGGCCGACCGGTTGGCCGGTACCGCCGACCGACTGATGGGCGCCGACGATTTTAGCGATATGCCGCCGCCCTCGAAAATGCTCCCATTCACGCGCCGCGTCGAAGCATACGCCAGGAACAACGAAGTCGCGAAGAAAACCGTAGCCGCCGCCCAAGTCAGCTTGGTCAGCATATTGCCCGCACCACTCGATCCGAACACGGTCGAACTGGAGCCGCCAAAGACGGCGCCGATCTCGGCACCCTTGCCCTGTTGCAACAAGACGATGACGCACAAAGTGACGCAGATAATAACGTGGATCGCGATTACAATTGAGACCATCGTGCCCTGATTTCAGCCTACCGCGCCCGCACTATTCGCGCGAACGAGTCAGCCTTCAAGCTTGCGCCCCCGACCAAAGCCCCGTCAATATCGGGTTTCGCCATCAGAGAGTCAATATTCTCGGGGGTCACACTGCCACCATAGAGAATCCGGACGGCAGCGCCGGTTTCGCGCCCGTAGCGATCCTCCATCAGTTGACGTACCGCGCCATGGACGACCTGTGCTTGTTCGGGCGAGGCAGTGCGGCCGGTGCCGATCGCCCATACCGGCTCGTAGGCGATAACCACGCGGGAGATGTCGGTCTCTTTCAGGCCGGCCAGCCCGTTTTCCAACTGGCCGAGCACGACTTCGAGGGTACGGCCGCCGTCGCGCTGCTCAAGCGTCTCGCCCACGCATAACAGCGGCACGAAGCGGTGCGCGATCGCGGCAGTAACACGTTTGTTGATGAGATCGTCGGTCTCCATGAAAATGTGGCGGCGCTCCGAATGGCCGAGGATGACGTGGGTGACGCCAAACGCCTTGAGCATCGCGGGCGAGACTTCGCCGGTGAACGCGCCCTTCTCCTCGAAGTGCATATTTTGCGCGCCGAGAGAAATTGACGAACCTGCCAACGCCTGCGACACCGCCGGAATAGTCAGGAACGGCGGCGCCACCATCAGTTCGCGATCGGACGCAAGGGTGGCGGCGCCATGGTCCAATTCCGTGCGCAACGCCGCTATCAAGGCTCGTCCTTCATTGGGCGTAAGATTCATTTTCCAGTTTCCAGCGAAAAGCTTCCTGCGCATCCGCGCCTCCGCTTGCCAACTCTTTTTATCTCCAGAGAGCCGCCAGAAGTCGCATGCGGCCGCGTCAGGCCGCGAGCGCCTTAACGCCCGGCAGTTCGATACCTTCGAGGTATTCGAGCGTGGCGCCGCCGCCCGTCGAGACGTGGCTAAAGCGCGACGCCCATGGCTGGCCCGCGATGGCCGCGGCGGTGTCGCCGCCGGCGATCACGCTGGTCACGCCGTCGAGCATCGCCAGCGCCTCGCCCACCTTGAGCGTGCCATTGGCGAACGCCGGAATCTCGAACAGGCCGAGCGGTCCGTTCCATATCACGGTCTTCGCACCCGCCAGGCGCGCGCTGAAATCCGCGATTGTGCGCGGCCCGATATCGAGCCCCATCCGGTTGGGTGCAATCTCGTTGACGATTTCGGCGATGGCGCCGGCTTCGGGCCGATCCGCGACGACGTGGTCGGAAGGCGGCACGAAGGCGACGCCGCGTTTGTCAGCCGCGGCCATCAACTCGCGCGCTAGATCAAGCTTGTCGTCCTCGACGCGCGATTGGCCGATGGCAACGCCGCGCGCCTTGAGAAACGTGTAGGCCATCGCGCCGCCGACCAGGACGGCGTCGACCCTGGCCAGCAGGTTACGGATGACGCCGATTTTATCGGCGACTTTGGCGCCGCCCAGGATTGCCACGTAAGGACGCGCCGGGTTCTCAGTAACCGCGCGCAAGGCGTTGAGTTCGCGCAGCATCAGCATCCCGGCCGCGCGCTCGGCGATGAGATGCGCCACGCCAACGGTCGAGGCGTGCGCCCGATGCGCAGTGCCGAAAGCATCATTGACGTAAACGTCTTTGCCGCGCGCGAGTTCATGGGCGAAGTCGCGGTCGTTGGCCTCCTCTTCCGGATGGAAGCGGAGATTTTCCAGCAATATCGCCTCGCCCGGCTTGAGCGCGGCTATCATGCGGCCGGTAATGTCGCCGATACAATCAGGCGCGAGCGCAACTTTTTGCCCAAGCGCATCGCTCAGATATCCGGCGACCGGCTTGAGACTCAGTTCCGGCGTGCGCGCCTTGGGCCGCCCCAGATGCGAGCACAACACCGCCATCGCGCCCTGGCCGAGGATATAGCGGATGGTGTCGAGGCTCGCGTCGATGCGGCTCGGGTCGGTGATTCGTCCGCCTTCAATCGGGACGTTAAAATCGCATCGCACGAGCACGGTCTTGCCGCCGAGGTCAAGGCTGGTAACGGAAATCGCTGGCATCGCCACTCTTAGACCGAATGCGCGCGGTCGCCGCGGCTACAAACGCGAGGCCGCGGGGCGATTAAGTTGCGCATGCGGCCACGTGCCGGATTCATTCGCGCCTATACTTTGCTCGCGACGAAGGCGGTAACGTCGGCGAGCCGGTTCGAGTAACCCCATTCGTTATCGTACCACGAAAAGACTTTGACCAGCCGCTGGTCCAGCACCTTGGTGAGCGGCGCGTCGTAGATCGAAGAATGCGGATTGTTGTTGAAGTCGATCGAAACGAGCGGCGCGTCGTTGTACTGCAGGATGCCCTTGAGATCGCCTGCGGCGGCCTTTCTCATCGCGGAGTCAATCGACTGCTCGTCGCAATCGCGTTCGGTGGTGACAGTCAGATCGACCAGTGAAACATTGGGCGTCGGCACGCGCACGGCGATACCGTCGAGCTTGCCTTTGAGCGCCGGCAGTACCAGCCCGATCGCTTTGGCGGCGCCAGTCGAGGTTGGCACCATCGAAAGCGCGGCCGCACGCGCGCGGCGGAGGTCCTTGTGCGGACCGTCCTGCAGCATCTGGTCCTGGGTGTAGCCGTGCACCGTGGTCATCAGTCCGTGGACGATGCCGAAGCTGTCATTGAGAACTTTGGCAATCGGTGCCAGGCAGTTGGTCGTACACGACGCATTCGAGATGACATCATGCTTCCTGGGATCATAGGTGTCGTGATTAACGCCGAGGCAGACCGTGATATCGGCGCCCTCCGCAGGTGCGCTGATGACGACTTTGCGCGCCCCGGCGCTCAGATGCAGAGCGGCCTTTTCGCGCGCGGTGAAGAGCCCGGTCGATTCGACCACGACCTGGACGCCGAGTTGCTTCCACGGCAGCTTCGATGGGTCGCGTTCCGCCAACACCTTCAAGGCCATGCCGTCGATCATGATCTGGCCGCCTTCGGCCTTGACCTGTTGGGGGAGCGTGCCATGAATCGAGTCATACTTGAGCAAATGAGCCAGCGTTGGCGCATCGGTAATATCGTTGACGGCCACCACTTCCAGTTCTTTCTTCTGAAGGGCCGCGCGAAAGAACATGCGGCCGATGCGGCCGAAGCCGTTGATAGCGATCCTCGTCGCCACAGGTTAATCCTCCCTAGGTGAGACTGCCCAACGAATGAACTGAAATTAAACGTATCACAATCTTTTTCACAAGCCATGAGCGGCGTGAGACAGTTTACAGAATGTCAGCGGCGGCAGGCGCAATCGATGAACGGACTCACGTGATGGCTTAAATTTGACCATTCGCGGCGCAGCTTGCGCGACATATGCGGGCTAAATTTGACTCCATGGTCGGGTGCGCCAATAATGTGAGTCGTTTAGCCGGGCTTTTATGCTCTGCGAGGTAATCATGTGAGCGGCGCCGGTGGGCTTGGGGTGGTGGACCTGCTGCTCAATACGGGGCCGGTGGTCCAGGTGGTGCTGTGTGTGTTGGCCGCGTTCTCCATTGGCAGTTGGGGCATCATTCTTTATAAGCTCTTCCAGATCTCAAACGCGCGGCGCGATTCCGAGCGCTTCATTTCGATTTTCTGGGAATCCAAGAACCTTGCCGCGATTCATACTGCGAGCGTGGGGCTTATGCATAGCCCGATCGCGCAGATTTTCCGCGCCGGCTACCAGGAACTGCTGCAATTGACACGCGCCAAACGCCAGGCGGTCGGCGCCGAAAGCGGCTTTTCAACCGATCTGGGCGGTGTCGAGAACGTGACGCGCGCGATGAAGCGGCAGGGCAACGTCGAACTGACCAAGCTTGAGCACGGTATCACGTTTCTGGCGACCACCGGTTCGACCTGCCCGTTCATCGGGCTGTTGGGCACGGTATGGGGCATCATGGTGGCCTTCATCGGGCTCCAGGCGGCGCACACGTCGAATATCCAGGCGGTGGCTCCCGGAATCGCCGAGGCGCTGATTACGACCCTGGTCGGGCTGATTGCCGCGATACCCGCGCAGATGTTCTATAATTTTCTGACCGCGCGAGTGCGCGTGCTGGCGACTGAAATGGACAACTTCACCTCCGAATTTCTCAACATTGCCGAACGTCATTTCCTGTCGTAGGACGAATCACGCGTGGCCTTCGAACCCGGACAGCGTGGCTCTCTGGTCTCGCAGATAAACGTCACCCCGTTGGTCGACGTGATGCTGGTGCTGCTGCTCATCTTTATGATAACGGCG
This sequence comes from Binataceae bacterium (SeqCode), assembly GCA_050736495.1. Classification (GTDB taxonomy): domain Bacteria; phylum Desulfobacterota; class Binatia; order Binatales; family Binataceae; genus JBOHWJ01. Next base: position 5,024 of record JBOHWJ010000238.1, read on the forward strand.
CCGATCATTCAGCAGGGCGTGCAGGTATCCCTGCCGAAGGTCAAGGCCGAGCCGCTGCCAGGCAAGGAAGAGCAATTCATCGTTTCGATCACGCGCAACGACGAGCTTTATCTGAACGACACCCGCATGACGGCGGATGAGCTGACCGAAAAGCTCACCGCTATCGCGAACGTGCGGCCCGATCGCGAGGTCTTCATCCGGGCCGACCTGCAGGTGCCCTATGGCGACGTGGTCAAGACGATGGCGGCGATCAAGGCCGCTGGCATTGAAAACGTCGGAATGGTGACGGAGATGCCGGCGCCGGGGGACGCGGATAAAGCGGAGGTGGTCAGGTCCAAGCGTGGCAGCGCCAAACCGTAGCGGCGCGGACGAATCGTCGCGCTGGGGTTACGTTGCGGCGATTATCATCTCCGCGCTGGCTCACGCGATCTTTTTCGTCCTGGCACTGATAATCCTGCCGGCCTATATGAGTGCGCCGAAGGGACCGCCGCCGGCGTACACGGTGAAAATTGTGGATTCGCTGCCGGCGGGCGACCTTGGAACTCACCTGCCGCAGCTAAACACGCGCCAACATCAAAAGCACGAGCATCACCACAAGGAAGCCAAACCCAAAGAACCGCCCAAGCTGAAGCCACCCGAAAGCGACAAAAACGCGATCGCGCTTAATACCATTAGATCAACCCCGACGCCTACGCCGAAACGGACTCCGACGCCCACGCCGACACCGCCACCCGCGCCAGTCGAGACCGCGACGCCGCGGCCGCATCCCGCCCATCATTGGCGGCCGACGCCCAAGCCAACGCCCCGGCATGAACTGGTCAAAAGGGAGGATCATCGACATCGTGCGAAGCCCACGCCAACGCCTATCAAGTTGGCGCGGGCCGAGCCTACGCCCAACGTCAACGAGGAGATGGCCAAGCTCCACAAACGGCTACTCGCCGAACATCTGAAGGAGCAGCAAAAAGCCGCCGAGGCGGCCGCGAAGGCGGAAACGGCCAACGGCGAAGGCGGTCCGGTGACGGCCAGCACAGAGATTCCGGGCAAAGGCTACGGCATCGGTGCCGGCAGCGGCAGCGCGGGGATTCAAC
>JBOHWJ010000239.1:0-8046 GCA_050736495.1 Binataceae bacterium (SeqCode)
ACAGATGGTCGAGCATGGCGTGCTGCTCTTCCCGCTGGAGAATGGCAGCGCGCCGATGTACAAGCCGCCGCTGTTTCACTGGACCGCGACCGCGCTCGACCATTTGGCCGGCATCGACAAAGTTACCGCCTTCAATCTGCGCGCGCCTTCCGCGCTCTACGCGACCGCCGGCGTGATTCTCACGATGGTATTCGCCTACGGGCTGCTTGGAGCAAGTGGCGGCGCGCTCGCGGGACTGATCCTCGTCGGCTCCTATCAGTACGTCAGCCAGGGACGCATTGGCCGCGTGGACATGACGTTGTGCTTCTTCGAAACGCTCGCGCTCTTCACCTTCATCTGGTGGTATGCGCCGCGCGGAAGTCCGCTGATGATCGCATCGCCGCCGAACGACACGCGCGGCCGAGTGCGCAGCGAAATGCGCGGCCCGGACGCGATGCGTTACCTGCTCGCACTCGCGCTTGGTTTCGGCGTGTTGGCCAAGGGTCCGGTCGGCGCGATTCTGCCCGGCCTCGCGTGCTTCATCTTTCTCATCGGCGAGCGGCGGCTTGGCGATTTGCGCCGTCTGGTCACTCCAGGCCCGGTAGTTCTTGCGTTGGCGCTGGGGTCGTCGTGGTATCTCGCATGCTTTTTCGCGCGGCGCTACGGCTTTCTCGACCGTCAGATCGGCAGCGAAAATTTCGGCCGCTTTTTCGGCGCACTCGGCACGATGAGGCCGTGGTATTACGCCGTGCCGATTCTGATCAATTCGGCGCCGATGAGCCTGCTTGCGCCAATCGCGATTTTCGCCGCGATTCGCAGCTATTGGAGCGGCGAACGCGTGCTGTTCGCGCCCGGCATTGTGCCTGCGGCCAGGTCCAACGCGGCACCCGGCGAAGCGGCCGGTATGCCGGAACCGGGCGGCCGCCGCGCCGCCGTCGCGATGCGGCTGTTGGCGATTTTCTGGATCGTGACGGTGGTTTTCTTCTCGATCGCCGCGTATAAACGCCGCGCCTACCTGCTGCCGCTATGGCCGGCTACCGCCGTGGTGTTGGCATGGTGGCTGACAGCGATCGCGCGCCGTCAATGGGGCCGTATCCTGCGCGACGCGATCGCGGCCGCGTGCGCCGTGCTCGTGGTGGTTTTTTTTGCCTACCTGCCTTATCGCGAAATGCGCCAATGTGGCCGGGACTCCTTTCGCGAAGCCGCCGCCCATATCAATCGCGTAGTCGGACGCAACGAACCGCTCTACATTTACGGGCTTATCGACGAGCCCGCTCCGCTGCTGTTTTATCTCGATCGCAGCGCGCCGCGGATTGGCGGCAAGCTCGGCGATGCGCCCCCTGGCTACGTCATCACGCCGGTACGCGTATGGAACGACCATCGCGATGAAGCGCTCGACCTCGAACCGGTTTACCAATCGGATTCGGGCAAACCGCCGGTGGTGCTGCTGCGCCACGGCAAGGCCTATGCCATACGCCGAGTACCCCGACAGCATGTGTGCGGAAACGCAGCCGAAACATCACTGCCGGTCCGGTCTTTTCCAAAAAGCGGCGCCGAGAATCGATTCTTCCGGGTGTCGGTCACGAGACGTGAATTAGCAGGAGGAATCGGGCGATGAGTGCGGCAGGCGAGCGGCCGCTTGGGAACCTCCGCGCAAGTCATTTTTGTCATTCTGAACGGAGTCTGCGCAGTGAAGCATCCCGGAAAAACTTCAGAAAAAGCACAGAATGCGGGATTCCTCGCTGATCCTAAACGCACGTCGCCGACTCCTTTGCTCGCTTCGCCTAAAGCTCCGCTAGAGGCGCTCGGAATGACCACACGACAGCTTGTGCAGAGCTTCCCTTGGGGAAGAATTCACTTATACCATTCCGCGCGGACGCCGAACCTCGCTCGCCGATGAAATCTTTTCCAACAGGCAAATCACCACGTAGCCAATGTCCGGCTGCCACCACGTCCATCCCAAACGCGCCGAACCCGGCCGCGCATGATGGTTGCGGTGCCAGTTCTCACCCTGAAAAAACTGCATCGCACCGAGCCAGTGCACGTTGCGGCTCGAATCCTCACCGACCGCAACTCCCGGCTCGCTATGGCATACGCTGTTGACGAAGCATTGCGCATGCAGTGAGAACACCAACCGGATTGCACCGAGCCAAAAAAAAGCGGCGATGCCGAAATAAAGACCACCAAAATACGAAAGCGCTAATATCGGCCCTTGCAAGCGGCGCCAGATACGGTACTCGGTGCGGTCGAGCTCGGGGCAGTAGCGTTCAATCGACGGCGCGTCGGCTTGCCATAGCCAGCGCAGATGCGCCCACCAAAAGCCGCCCCAGATAGGACTTGAGATGTCATCGGGGGTGTCGGCGTTGGCGTGATGCAAACGATGGCCGGCGGTCCACGTGAGTGGGGTCCCGGAACCGTTGAACATCGCGAAAAAAATCAGCAGCGTGCGCGCCCACCGCGTCAGCTTAAGCGAACGATGGGCCAGCGCTCGATGATAGCAAATCGTCGTGCCCAACCCGCCAATCCAAGCGAGAGCCAGCGCACCCGCCAGCACGCGCCATCCGGGTAGCGGATACAGAACCAGCCCAACTAGCGCAGTGCCGTGGATCAGGATGATCCAAGCGAAAACCGCGAAGTCATGCCGGGTCGTACGCCACCACGGCCATTCCCACGGCGGCGCCTCGATGCGCTCAGGACTCTTTGCGGCTAGCAATCTGGCTGCGGTCCCGGAACGCAGGCCGTGCTCAGCGTACGGCACGGTCCCGCATCTCTAACCGCCGCCAGAAAATGACCACACGATATTTGCGGAACACCGGGAACGCCGACTACCAGCGGCCGCCCCCGCCACCGCGACGGTCGCCCCCGCCGCCGCCCCCACCGCGACGGTTGCCGCCACCACCGGCGCCGCCTTCGCGCGGACGTGCTTCGTTCACCTTGATATTGCGGCCCTTCAGTTCAGTGTCATTAAAGTCAGCGATAGCCTTGGACGCGCCGGCGGCGTCGGCCATTTCGACGAAGCCGAAGCCCTTGGACTGGCCCGAGAACTTATCAGTGATTACGGCGACACTTTCGACCGCTCCGGCCTGGGAGAACAACGCCTCCAAATCGGCGGTGGTAACTGAATAGGCGAGATTGCCCACGTACAGTTTGCTGGCCATAGCTTGGCCTCCTCATCGTAAACGGCCGGGAAGCAGCGAACATAAAACCCTACGCGGGTCTCGAGGCAGGTGCGTCCGAGCGTTTGTTGAAACGTATGCTACGCGCACACCGATGTAAAGATGCCTCCCGCTGGAAGCACACCACTTCATGCTCCCCGGAGTCTGCCGACACGCTTTAGGCGCCGATGAGGATGTCTCATGATCGTCTCAATAAGCGCCGGGGCGTATTAAAACAGTGTCTCATTACTGGGCATGGTTCATTTGACCGGCTGCCGCAGTCAGCAGCAGCCGCGCCAGCGCCGTCAGATCGCTGTCATCGTAATAGTCAAGCTCCATCCGCCCGGGCGTCTTCCCGCGCCGCCGCACGATCCTGACCTTGCGCTTGAGCGACCGCTGAATCGATTCCGTCAACGCGTTGAGATTGGGGTCGCCGTCGGCGCGTGCCGCATTCGCGCTCTTATGCGCACGATGAGCACTCGCAATTTGCTCGGCGCCACGCGCGGAAATTTTTCCTTCGACGATGCGGCGCGCAGCCGCCAGTTGCGCCTCCGCCAAGCCCAGCGCCAGCAAGGGACGCGCCTGTCCGGCGCTGAGTTCGCCGCGCGCGATCATTTCAACCACCGGCAGCGGCAATTCCAATAGCCGCACGGTATTGCTGACGTACGGACGGCTCTTTCCGATACGCGAAGCGATATCGTCGTGGCTGAGGCCGAACTCCTTGTTAAGGCGCACGAAAGCGCGCCCTTCCTCGATCGCGTTCAGGTCCTCGCGCGAGAGATTTTCGACCAGCGACATTTCGATCGCGGCATGGTCGTCGAGCTCGCGCACGATCACCGGCACTTGCGCAAGTTTCGCTTCGCGCGCCGCGCGCAGCCGCCGCTCACCGGCGATAAGCTCGTAGCGCACGCCGTGACCGCCATCACCCGCAATAGCTCGCGCGCCGAACGGCCTCACGATGAGCGGCTCAATCACGCCCTGGCTTTGGATCGTCTGGGCCAGCTCGCGCAGTTTTTCCGCGTCAAAATGGCGGCGCGGTTGAAACGGGCTGGGCACGATAAGTTCCAGCCCAACCATCATCAGAGCTGGGCCGCCGTCGCCGCCGCGACTGTCGCGTTGAGCGGTTTCCGCAATCTCGCCGGTGTTTTCGATCAACGCGTCGAGCCCGCGTCCCAATGGTTTTCGCATCATCCACCCTTCCTTCCTCGTTCGTCGTCGCGGCTAAAGAGCGCACGCAGGCTCCAGGAGCGTCGTGGCGGCGTTTTTCCGGCGGTTTGCGCCTTCCCCTCGGGCGCTGCGTCCACCGTGTACCGTAGACACTCGGCCGGATTGCTGGCCACGCCGTTGCGGCTCAGCAGTTCGTCCGCGAGCGCCTTGTAGGCTTCGGCACCGGCGGATTTGCCTTCATATTCGATAACCGAAAGCCCATGGCTCGGGCTTTCGGAGAGCCTGACATTGCGCGGGATGACGCTCTCGAAAATCAGGTCAGGGAAATGCTTCTGCACCTCGCGGGCGATCTCATGGCTCAGGCGATTGCGCGCGTCGAACATGGTGAGCACGAGACCTTCAATCTTGAGTGCGGGATTGAGCGTGGCGCGAATCTTTTTGATAGTCCCAAGCAACGCGCTCAGACCCTCCAGCGCGTAGTACTCGCATTGCATCGGCACGATCACGGCGTCGGCGGCGACCAGGGCATTGAGCGTTAGCAAGCCGAGCGAAGGCGGCGTATCGACCAGGATGTAGGCGTAGTCCTCGCGCACCACGGCGAGAATTTCCTTGAGGCGGCGTTCGCGGCCCTCCATCGTGGCGAGTTCAATTTCAGCTCCGACCAGGTCGGGTCCGGACGGTGCAAGGGTGACGGCTTCGCGTACCGGCTTGATTGCGTCGGCGAGCTTGATCCTGCCGACCAGCGCCTCATAGATGGTTTTACCGGAAGCTTTGACAGCGGAGAGTTTGGAGTCGGCAATGAGACCAGAGGTGGCGTTGCCCTGCGGGTCGAGATCGACTAGAAGGACGCGGCGATTCGAGGTGGCGAGCGCGATCGCAAGGTTGACTGCGGTGGTGGTCTTGCCGACTCCGCCTTTCTGATTGGCTATTGCGATCAGCCGCCCCACATCAACCCCGCCTCGGCCTTCCTAACGCGCTAACCTCGCCGCTTCATCACCACTCGACTTGCGAGCGCCAACGTTTCACGTGAAACGAGGACGATTCGCCTGAGCCATCTAACCATCCCCGGGTGCCGAAAGCAAAAGCGTGCGGTCAAGTAATGAAAAGTGTGCGATTTCGCGGCCTTTTGCCGCGAAAAGATTACCGCTATCACGCGGCTTAGCCGCTTTTCTCAGCACTTGCGCCAAATCGCCAATATCCGTTCGACGCCTCCCGCGCCCCGCGGGACGTTGTATTCGAGCCGCTCGCAGTCTCCCAATCCGCTGGCGCGGGCATCGTCGAGGTCGAGTTGCTGGCCAGGATTGACATAGAGAATCGCCATTCCGCCGGCTTTGAGCGCAGCGGCGGCGCTTCGATAGACTTCGGCGGGCGCGCCGAACGCGCGCGCGGTTATAGTATCGAAGACGGCTTTAAAGCTTGACGGCGCGCAATGCGCACCTTCGATCGTGACATTGCGGAGGCTCATCGCGGCGGCGGCTATCGTGAGAAAGCTAGCGCGCTTGCGCCGCGCCTCCATCAGCGTGAAATGCGCCGGCGCGGCCGCCGCCAATATCAAACCGGGAAAGCCGGCGCCGCTGCCGAGATCCAGCACGCGCCGATCACACGCAAAGGCGTCTTTCAGAACGCCGCCGGCCGGACCCGCGGCGAGCATCAGTGGCATCAGGCTATCGACAATGTGGAAAGCGGTCTCGGCCGCGTCCGCGGGGCGCGCCGTGAGATTGGTGCGCGTGCCCCATATGGCGAGAGCCGCGGCAAATTGTTCGATACGGGAGGCAAATTCAGCGTCCAGCGGCTGATAGCCGAGTCGCGACAGGTATTCGAGCACGATCGCGCGAACGTTGGCGCCAATTTCCGCGGAATCCTCGGGATGCGGGCGCCGAGGTTTCACGTGCAACACCGGGTGAGTCGGCTATGAATGCGACGTTTCACGTGAAACGCAACGACGGATATGTATCGCGCAGAGCCACGCGCAAGTTCCCGCATATTATCAGGTGTGCGAGATCGAGCGCCCACTGCGAGCGCGGATATGAACCGCGAGCAGCGACACTGCGGCGGGCGTGATTCCGGGCATCCGCGCCGCCTGTCCGAGCGATCGCGGCCGCACGTTCGCGAGCCGCTCACGCGCCTCGGTCGATAGACCCGCCACCTCGCGGAAATCGAGCCATGCCGGAATCGCCGCATCTTCGAGACGCTTGAAACGCTCGATCGCTTCGGCCTGCCGCCGCACGTAACCCTCGTACTTCACGTCGATTTCGAGTTCCGCCGCTTCATCCAAATCGAGCGTCGGCGCGAGGCCCGCAAGTCTGACCAGCGCGTGATACGAAACTTCCGGCCGCCGCAATAGTTCAAGCGCTCGCACCGGCTCCCTTATCGGGTTTGAACCGCTCTCGACCAGGTAAAGATTGACTTCATCGTTGAGCGGCATCACAACGGTTTTGAGACGGCTGACTTCGGCCGCGACCTTCGCGCTCTTGGCAAGTATTCGCGCGCCTGCCGCGGCATCGAGCAGGCCCAGGCGAGCACCAGTCGGTGAAAGCCGGCGGTCGGCGTTGTCCTCGCGCAACAGCAAGCGGTACTCGGCGCGCGAAGTGAACATCCTATACGGCTCCCCGCCGATTCCGCGTGTGACCAGATCGTCGATCATCACGCCGATATAAGCTTCGTCACGGCGCAAAATCAGCGGCTGCTCGCCGCGCACCTTGAGCGCGGCGTTGATTCCCGCCATCAGGCCCTGGGCGCCCGCCTCTTCATAGCCAGTGGTGCCGTTTAGCTGTCCCGCGAAAAAGAGCCCGTCGACCAATTTGGTCTCGAGCGATGGCCGCAACTGCGTCGGATCGGAGAAGTCGTATTCAATCGCGTAGCCGGGGCGCATTATCTCGGCCTGCTCCAGTCCCTTGATCGAATGCACCATCGCGGCCTGTACGTCGAGCGGCAGGCTGGTCGAAAGCCCGTTGGGATAGACCTCGACCGTGTCGCGTCCTTCGGGTTCGAGGAAAATCTGATGACGATCCTTGTCGCGGAAGCGCATGACTTTGTCCTCGACCGATGGACAATAGCGCGGGCCGCGGCTCTGGATCACGCCCGAGTACATCGGCGAGCGGTCGATACCGCTACGGATAATCTCATGGGTGCATGCATTCGTGTAGGTCAGATGACAAGGCACCTGCGCTTGCGTGATACGCGTGGTGCGGAATGAAAACGGCGGCGGCGGTACATCGCCGGGCTGGAGTTCCAACTCGGAATAATCAATCGTGCGCCGGTTCAGGCGTGGACAGGTCCCGGTCTTGAGTCGTCCGATACGGAAACCGAGATGCGCCAGATTATCGCTGAGACCCATCGCGGCAAAATCGCCGGCGCGTCCCGCCGAATAGTTCTTAAGCCCGACGTGGACGAGGCCCTTCAGAAACGTGCCGGTAGTAAGGATGACGATGCGCGACTCGAAAATCTCGCCGATTTGCGACTCGACGCCGCGCACGGCACCTTCCTCGACCATCAGCCGCTCGACGCTCGCCTGCCTCAGCGTTAGATTCGCCAAACTTTCGATCACCCGCTTCATGCGCGTGCGATAAGCGGCCTTATCGGCCTGAGCGCGCCGCGCTCGCACGGCGGGACCCTTGCGCGTGTTGAGAACGCGGAACTGGATACCGGTTTCGTCGATAGCGGCGCCCATCTCGCCGCCCAGCGCGTCGATTTCGCGCACCAGGTGGCCCTTGCCAATTCCGCCAATGGCGGGATTGCACGACAT
>JBOHWJ010000240.1:0-3992 GCA_050736495.1 Binataceae bacterium (SeqCode)
CCCCCGCCGCGTTTACTGTGCCGCCGCTGCTGCGTAGGCCGCAGCGGTGAATAGCAACCACTATGTGCTCAGCTTGCCGCCGCCTTGCGTTCGCGGGCGCGCTCCTCTTCATACTTGACCACGAACTTCGGACGCCGCCATGACACGTACGACGGCAGGATCAATACGCCGGCGATCATGTTCGTGAACATCAGGAAGATCAGCAGGAGGCTCATTTCGTTGTGGAACAGAAGCGGCGAGAATGCCCATGGCAGTACGCCGCCGACCATGACCGCAAAAGTGCTGAACACCGCGCTGCCGGTGGTCTTGAACGCGGTCAGGATGGCGTCGTCAACGCCCAATCCATTCTTCACCTCGTCGCGCACCCGCGCGATCATATAAATGCCGTAGTCGACGCCCAAGCCGATTCCGAGCGAGATTACCGGAATGGTATCAATAGTAATGCCAATGTCGCGCGCGTTCATGTAAATGAAGGCGCCGAAATTGGCCATGACACATGAAACGATAAACAGGGCTGCCGCGACCAGCGACTGAAAGGTGACCGCGCAGAACAGGAAGATGATGGCGAGAACGACGGTGATGTTGAGAAAATCGAGTCGGTAGAGCACGTCGTTGGCGGCCAGGAACAAACCCGCCTCACCACCGAGATATTCGACATGGATCTTGCTGAGCAGCGGATCGCTCGCGATCCGTTGGGCGATGAAGGTCCGAATATCGGCACGAAGGCGGTTCAGGCGGTCATAGGTATGGTCGGGCAGCAGCACGCGGATGCACGAGTTGGTCATGCGCGGGGAGTACGCGAAAAAGCGCTGGATTTCACCCGGCGCCGTGCCCGCGAAGAACATGTACCAAAGGTTACCGCCGAGCTCCGTTCCGCTCGGGATGGTGCGATACTTTGGAAAACCATTGTGGAAAATCGAATTGAGCGGCTTGATTGCAAGGTTCGCGAAGGAAACCACCGCGACGGCATCGCCCCGGCTCACCAGGTAGGAACCCATGTCGTCGCTCATCCGTAACACCGGAGGCCCGATACTCGATTGCTGATCGGGATAATCGGGCGTGGTCAGCACTATCCAGCCCTCATCGGTCGGGAAGAATTTGCCGATTTCAGCGATGTCCTGGTTGACCTTGGCGTTCGGCCGGTACAGCGGCGTGCCCGGTGTATTGTAGCCGATACGCGCACGCTGGCCCGAGAGAATGCCGAAAATAATGAATGCGGCACCGCCTGCCAGCAACAGGTTGCGCGCGATACCGGGCGTGATCGGCACATGCTCGAACCATTCCAGGGCGGCTCTGAACGGTCTCGTGATGGTGTTGGTCCACGCCTTCAGCCGCAAGCCGCGTTCCCTGATGGTCGGCCGCGGCAGGTAACTCATGAAGATCGGCTGGAAGATGAAAACCATCGTGAGGCTGGCGGCCAGCCACACCGCGCCGCCCAGGCCGATTTCCTTGAGCACCGGGATGCCGCCGAACGAGATGAAGATGATGCCCGCAATGTCGGCGATGATCGCGAGGGCTCCGGGCGGCAGCATCACGTCGGTGGTCACCGCGCAGGCGGCGAATTTATCGTCCAGGCGATCGAGTTCGTCGTAGTAACGCCCTTGCCACTGAATACCGTGGCTGAGGTCGCGGGCCGACAGGATGAACGGTATGACCATCATCACGGGGTCGAAGTTGTAGCCCATTAAGCTAACGAACCCGAGGCCCCACAGCGCCGAGAATGACCCGGTCAGCGCCGGCGCCCACCAACTGCTGCGGTCGCCGAGCCGCGCGTACAGCAGGATCAGCATGATCGCTATCGACGCAAAGAAGATCACGGTGATGCGCCCCAGGTAATAGTAACTCCAGCCCGCGATCATCGGCTCGCCCGCCACATAAATCGTGGTGTTGGCGTCTTCGTTCTCGTGGATGATCTTTTGGATTTTCTTAAATAGCAGACCGTAGTCGAGTTCGTTTTCGCTGAACGCGGCGGTGATTAGCGCACCCTTCAGGTCGTGGGTCACCAGGCCGGCGACCGGCTCGTGATGCGCCAGGACGTTGTGGCGCAACGCGGCGACCTCTTCCGGTGTCGCCGGTATTCGCGGATACATGAAAGTTCTGGCGATAATCGCGCCTGGCACCGCCTCGCTATAGGCAACGCGGTAGGAGGCGAGCGAAAAGATCTCGTTGTGGTCCACGCCGGGCAGGATGTTAACTTCGCGCGTGATGTCCTGAATCTTCTTGAGGGTCTTGTAATTGAAGATGTCGCCTTGCTTTACGCGCAGCATCACGGCCAGGGTCTGCGCGCCGCCATATTGGTAGGTGTACTTGCGATAGAGTTCGACATTGGCATGGTCGGCGGGAAAGAAGTTTTCGAACTTGGTCGCTATTTTGACACGCGAGGCCCAAAACCCCATGAAGGCGGTTATGGCAAGCAGAGCTACGCCGATTACGACTCGATGGCGCATAACAAAAGCGCCGACTCGCAAGCCTGAACTTTCGCCCGTGCTGGCTGCCATCAACTACTTCTCCAGATTGTCCCCCCGTGGGCGAGGCTTGCCGGCATAGTGTGCCGCCCCCGAGCCTATCCACGGGAAACAGTCTGAGTTACCATCCCGCCGCGAGCGTGGCAAGTCGCGCCTGCGGGAGCTTCGCGGCGCGGTCAAACCTGACGCGTTTGCGGATGCGTTGCGATGCCGTTTGCGACTTTAGTGGCGTCGCGAGTAAATTCAGCGGAGGGCGGCGGCCAACTGCGCCAGCCCTGAATTGTCGATCGCGCGAGGATAACGCCGATGGATGTGACGCAGGGCAAACGTCAACTCAACGCGCTGTTCGAGCGGCTCGACCGCAACCGCCGCACTCTCAAGCAGCATCCCACCATCGATGCGATCGAACACGGCACCCTCAGCCAGCCCCAACTGCGCCACTGGGCGACCCAGCTCTTCATCGGCAATAAAGCCCATAACGCCAACATTCTCGGGCTTATCTATGCCCACTGCGACAATTTCGCGGCGCGTAAGGCCATCGTCGAAAACCTCAACGAGGAGGAACTCGGCCGCCAATCGGGCGCGTTGCGCTCGCATCTGGAACTCTACCTCGAATTCGGCGAGGCACTCGGTATTCCGCGCACCGAGATGCTCAAGGCGCGCATGTCGCCCGACGCCACCGCGATGGTCCATTGGATGTACTGGTTGGCCGATTCGAAACCGTGGTACGTAACGCTTGCGGGGATAAGCCTCGGATCGGAACTGCATAATCCCGACGCGTACGGCCGCGTCATCGCGGGCCTCCAGCGGCATTACGGGCTCGACGAGGACGGCGTGCGCTTTTTCTCGGTACATGTCGAAGTCGACCGCGAACACGGCGACTCCAGCGCCTTTTCGATCTTCAGTGCGATTCCGGAGAGCGCGGCGGCCGAGACGCTCTGGACGGTCGAGACCCATATCGAGTTCATGCGCCGGCTGTGGGCCGACATCAATCCACCTGGGGAATGAGTTTTCCCCCTGTCGCGGTTTGCTTTTCGGCGCGGTGCAAGCATCGCTGAAATTAGGCGTGGCGCGGCCTTAAGGCGCCGAGTGCCGGCGCTCAGCGCATCAACGGCATCACCATCTCGGCGAAATCGCGCCACACCTTGCGCTGGTAATCCGCCGGCGGCAGCAGCGAAACACCGTGGATTCCGCCCCGCTCCATCTCACGCAACTGATGTGCAATCTCCTCCGGCGTGCCGACCAGGCACAGCGCGCGAATCGCTTCGGGCGTGACGAATCTGCGCTCTTCCGGCTGCATAAAGGTACAGTGGCCGTTGTGAATCTGGCGAAATCGCTGGTCGGCGGGCAGGCTGAAGCTTTCGACACGCTTTATATAGTCGCCCCACAAGCTCGCCAGGAACGGCGGTATCAACGCATCATTTTTACCGAGGTCTTTCCAGATTTCGTAAAAGAAATGCAGCGCCGACGTCACCCATGCGCCGGTTTCCTCGATCACGCGATCGTCGGTGAGCCGTTCGCCCGGCC
>JBOHWJ010000241.1:0-3383 GCA_050736495.1 Binataceae bacterium (SeqCode)
GTTGAATAGTGCGACCGAGCTTACCGTCGGCGGCGTCAACAACAGGGCGCAATGGCAGATTCAACCGCCCTTCGGCCAGGAAATGGTGACCGTCATCTCGAGCCCCAAGCCGCTCTTCACGCCCTCGCGGCTGATGCCGGAAACGGCGGACGCCTACCTTTCCTCGTTGCGCGGCGCACTTGCGACCGACGCCCCCACTCCGGATATTGCCGCCAACTATTGCTTTACCGTCAGCGCGGATCGTTGAACCATGCCCCTACCCGATACCATCAGGAACGCCGCGAACTCGCCCAGGCTACCGGCCGTCGCCGCGATCGTCGCGATCATCATAGTGATTGCGGCGGCCGCCTGGTTCGGGCTTTTCACCGCACTCGTGCATAGCCGCTGGCTGTGGCCGGTGGTGATAATAGTGGCCGCGCTGATCGCGTTGGCCGTGATCGTCTGGGGCATCCCATGGTTTCGCGAATGGCGGTTCGTTCACGGCGAGAGCTCGCAATTTCCGGTGGCCGGGGGCGAAAGCCCGCAGGAATTCCAGAACAGGTTCGTGAGCGCGCTGCGCCGCTTCCGCAGCCTTCCACAGAACGCTGGCAAAGGTGATTCGCTATACGCGCTGCCGTGGTACGTAATGATTGGGTCGGAGCGGTCCGGCAAAACCGCGTTGCTTGGCGCGAGTGGGCTCTTTTCGCCGCTGACCTCCGTGGCCGCGGAAGGCGGCACGCAAAATTGTGACTGGTGGGTCTCAAATGGCGCGCTGGTGCTGGACACGGCCGGGCGTTACGCGACTCAGGCGGACCAGAGCCGCGACCGCGCGGAATGGTACCGCCTGCTGCATCTGGTGCGCCATTACCGCGGGCGTGAGCCGTTAAACGGCATCGTTGTGGCGATTGCCGCTGACGGGCTGGTCGCCGGGCCGGACGAGAAATTGCGCATTGACGGCGGCAAGATTCGCGAACGCGTCGAAGAGGCGATCCAGCAACTCGGCGGCAATTTCCCACTCTACGTTATTGTGGCCAAGTGCGATTTGATTGAGGGTTTCGCCGAATTCTTTGGCCTGCTGCCCGAACGCGTGTTCCATCAGGCGGTGGGTTTTGTCGACGATCCGCCGGCCGGCAGCGGCGCGCCGCCACGCGGCGCCGAAGCGATGCACCGTTTCCAGTCCGGGCTCCATTCGGTTTATGAGCGCTTGAATTTGTTCCGCCTATCCATCCTGAACGGCAAAATCGCCGAGGCGATGACGCAGCCGGTGTTTTGCTTTCCGGAGGAATTGCGCGCGCTTGAGCGTCCACTCGCGACTTTCGTCGCGCCGCTTCTCAGCGAGGACGTGCGCTACCATACGCCGCTGTTCAGGGGCCTCTTCCTGACCAGCGCGCAACAGTCGGGCGCCCCCTTCTCAACGCTGCGCCGCCAACTCGATATAGCCGCGACCGAAGCGCCCGCCGAGGGCAAAGGCCGGCGCGATTACTTTCTGCACGATCTCTTCGAGATCATCCTGCCGCGAGATCGCACGCTCGGCGCGATTGTCACGCCGGGAGGCGCTCGGCCGTGACTTCGCGATGGTATGCGTATGGTGCGAATTGTATTGAGACAAGACGTGCCGCAGCCGTCCGAGTTGACACTATGTAAAGGATCCGATTATGCTCGCGCGCACATAAACCTAATCGAATAACTATTGATGCCATCGCCCGCGCGATCTTCGCTAAACGCGGGCAACCGTAAGGATCGCGGAGCACATGAAGGGGGGGACATGACGTCGAGCGCGGCGGCGAGGAATCTTTGCCGGGTGGCTGCCTACGCCATGCTGATCGTGCTACTTGCGCTGGTTCTCGCGCCCGGCGGGTTCCTCGCTTTCGCCGACCAGCCGCCGGCCGTGGCCGCACCGGCGGTATCTCCCCAGGATGAAGCACTCGCGCGTCCGCTGGCCGCCGAAGGAATCTCCGCTTATGAGCGTGGCGACTATGCCGCGGCGGTTGATAGCCTGACTCACGCGCAGGCGCTGGTTCCCTCCAACAGTTCGATCGCTCTGTACCTCGGACTCGCCTACCTGAAGCAAGGCAATCCGCGCGGCGCAATCGCCGCATGGCAGACCTACGGCAAGCTCAAACCCTCGACGACGGCCGAAACCCGGAACAACCTTCGCGACAAGGTAAACGGCTACGTGACTCTGCTCCAGCGCCGGCAGGATTTGGATCAGGCACGGCAGGAGGTCGCGCGCGAACGCGAGATCGGGCCAGGCAACCCCAATACGGTCGCGATAACCTATTATCGCAACCTGGGCTCGCCCGACCTGGGGCCGCTTCAGAAGGGCCTGACCGCGCTGCTCATTGCCGACGTTTCCAAAGTACCGGGAATCGAAGTAGTTGAACGTGAACGCCTGCAAGCGCTGCTCGATGAAATGAAACTGGGAACCAGCGGACTGGCTACTCCTGGTACCGCGGCGCGCACCGGCCGTCTGCTCGGCGCCGGGCGGGTCGCCACCGGCAGCTATGTCAATCCCACCACCGGTGAGATGCGCATCGATTCTGTCCTCGCGCAGACCAGTTCGGCCAGGGTCGTGGGCAGTCAGGCCGCCAATGGCAAGGTCATTCATTTTTACGATGTGGAAAAGCAGCTTGCCGCCCAGATTCTAAGTGACCTTGGCTACGACAAGGCCCGCCTTCAGGCCGCCGGCGTCTACACCAGGGTCGCGCAGCCCCAGACCACCAGCTACCCGGCTTTCGTGGCCTTCTCGCGTGGCCTCGACGCGAAGGACCGCCAGGATTACGCCGATGCGCGTTCACTGTTCCAGCAGGCGCTCACTTACGATCCCAATTTCGAGGCCGCCCGCCGCGAGTTGCTGCACACGCCGCTGTCGGCGTTAAGTGTGGCTGAAATTGAGACCAGCGTTGGTGCCGGCGCACCGTCGGTTCCGGCCGTAATGGTCGCCTTGGGTGGTTCGGCCGAACTGAAGATCCCGCCAGCGCCGCCGGTTTTGCCAGTGGTGAGCCCGCCGGTATGTCCGCCATGCCCAGTCGTGCGCGTGCCGCCGGCCCCGCCGCTGATGCGTCCGCCGCGGGGTTAGCTATTTCTCCGTCCGAGTTGAGGAACACCAGTCCATGCACGACGCTGGTTTGGAGCTTAGAGTCCATTGCGGAGCATTGCTGTTTTTGATTGCCCTGTTGGCCATAACTTTTGTCGCCAAGTCGGCGTTCGCGCAGTCCGCCGTTCCGATTGCGCCGCCGCATTCGAGTGGTTTCTTTCAACTTCAGGAGCCGGGGCAATTGAGCCTGACGCTGTTTGGCGGCGGCTTTCTCAGCGATGAATATGGCGTGACCCAGCAAGGCTTCCAGCTTGAGCAGAGCGTGACGCGCTATGTCGCCCTGGTCGGCCGCGTTACAGGGTATCAG